>JBPCSR010000014.1:0-25562 GCA_051006935.1 Gaiellales bacterium | reverse complement strand
TCCAGGAGGGCGTCGTGTCGCTCGGCGGCTATGCCGACATCTTCCAGCGCAACGTCGATGCCTCTGGCGTGATCCCGCAGATCTCGCTGATCATGGGACCGTGCGCCGGCGGCGCCGTCTACTCGCCCGCCATCACGGACTTCATCCTGATGGTCCGCGAGACCTCGCACATGTTCATCACCGGCCCCGACGTGGTGCGCGCCGTGACGGGCGAGGAGGTGTCGATGGAGGAGCTCGGCGGCGCCGACGCGCACGCCGAGAAGAGCGGCGTCTGCCACCTCGTCTGCGAGGACGAGGCGGCCTGCATCGCCGACGCCCGCGCGCTGATCTCGTTCCTGCCGCAGAACAACCTCGACGCGCCGCCGTGGGCGCCCTCGGACGACCCGGCCGACCGCCTCTGCACCGAGCTCGACACGCTGATCCCGGATAGCCCGAACAAGCCGTACGACATGCACGCGGTGATCCGCTCGATCGCCGACGACGGCCTGTTCATGGAGATCCAGCCGACGTACGCCCGCAACATCCTGACGGGCTTCGCGCGCCTCAACGGGCACTCGATCGGCATCGTCGGCAACCAGCCCGGCCAGCTCGCCGGCGTACTCGACATCGCGTCGTCGGAGAAGGCCGCGCGCTTCGTCCGCACCTGCGACGCCTTCGGCATCCCGATCCTCACGCTCGTCGACGTGCCGGGCTTCCTGCCGGGCACCGAGCAGGAGTGGGGCGGCATCATCCGCCACGGCGCGAAGCTGCTGTACGCGTACGGCGAGGCGACGGTCCCGAAGCTCACGCTGATCACGCGCAAGGCCTACGGCGGCGCGTACGACGTGATGGGCTCGAAGCACCTGCGCGCCGACGCGAACCTCGCCTGGCCGACGGCGGAGGTCGCGGTGATGGGCCCGGACGGCGCGGTCAACGTGATCTACCGCAAGGAGCTCGCGGAGGCGGCCGACCCCGACGCGCGCCGCGAGGAGCTGATCGCCGACTACAAGGCGCGCTTCGCCAATCCGTTCACGGCCGCCGAGCGCGGCTTCGTGGACGACGTGATCATCCCGCGCGAGTCGCGCCACGCGCTGATCGACGCGCTCGAGGCCGCGCTCACGAAGCGCGTCGAGCGCCCCCGCCGCAAGCACGGGAACATCCCCCTGTGAGCGACGACGTGGAGCGCGACGAGGCGAAGGCCCGCGAGGAGCTGGCGATCGCGGCCGCCCTGCGCGTGGTCGAGCGGGACGGGCCGCTCGCCGGGCATCCGGCACACCGCTCGGCGTGGCGCCGGCAGGCGGCGCGCGAGCAGGTCGACAGCGGGATGGACGCGTGACGCCGCCGTTCGAGCGCATCCTCGTCGCGAACCGCGGCGAGATCGCGATCCGCGTGTTCCGCGCGTGCCGCGAGCTCGGCATCGCGACCGTGGCCGTCTACTCCGAGGCCGACGCCGGCGCGCCGCACGTGCGCTACGCCGACGAGGCCGTCCTGCTGGGCGCGGCCGCGCCCAGCGAGAGCTACCTCAACATCCCCAAGCTGATCGACGCCGCGACGCGCACGGGCGCGCAGGCGATCCACCCGGGCTACGGCTTCCTCGCCGAGAGCGCCCCCTTCGCCAGCGCGGTGATCGAGGCCGGCCTGGTCTGGATCGGACCGCCGCCGAGCGCGATCGACGCGATGGGCTCGAAGATCAACTCGCGCGTGCTGATGGCCGAGGCGGGCGTGCCGATCGTGCCGGGCACGACGGAGGAGATCACCGACGCCGCGCGCGTGATCGAGCTGGGCGACCAGTACGGCTGGCCGATCGCGCTGAAGGCCTCGGCCGGCGGCGGCGGGCGCGGCCTCAAGGTCGTGCACGAGGCCGCGGAGGCCGAGCGCTCGCTCGACGCGGCGCGGCGCGAGGGCGAGGCGTGGTTCGGCAACGGCGCGGTCTACGTCGAGAAGTACGTCGAGGACCCGCGCCACGTCGAGATCCAGGTGATGGCCGATACGCACGGGAACACGATCCACCTCGGCGAGCGCGACTGCACGTTGCAACGCCGCCACCAGAAGATCGTCGAGGAGTCGCCGTCGCCGGCGGTCGACGCCGACCTGCGCGCGCGCATGGGCGCGATGGCCGTCGACGCGGCGAAGGCCGTGGACTACGTGGGCGCCGGCACGGTCGAGTGCCTGCTGGACCGCCACGGCGACTTCTACTTCCTGGAGATGAACACGCGCGTGCAGGTCGAGCATCCCGTCACGGAGCTCGTCACCGGCGTGGACATCGTGCGCGAGCAGATCCTCGTCGCCGCGGGCAACCCGCTCTCGTACGCGCAGGACGACATCGTCATGCGCGGGCACGCGATCGAGTGCCGCGTCAACGCCGAGGACCCGGGCAACGGCTTCACCCCGTCGCCGGGCCGCCTGCTGCGCCACCGGCCCCCGAGCGGCCCGGGCATCCGCGTCGAGTCGGGCGTGGAGGAGGGCGGCGAGATCAACGACCGCTACGACCCGATGGTCGCAAAGCTCCTGGTATGGGACACGACGCGCGAGCGCGCCATCGCCCGCATGCGCCGCGCGCTCGACGAGTACGAGATCGTCGGGCCCAAGACGCTGCTGCCGATGCACCGCATCGTCATGCGCGCGCCGGAGTTCGCGGCCGGGGAGACCTGCGCGGGGCTCGTCGAGGGCGCGTGGGCCGACGCCTGCGCGGCGCTGCCCGACGAGCCCGTGACCGCGGCGCCGGCCGCGGCCGGCGGCGTCACGATCCCGCGCCACGTCCCGGTCGAGGTGGAGGGGCGACGCTACGACGTGGTCCTCCGCCTGCCCGCCCAGGCCGGCGTCGAGGAGTCGCGCGAGCGCATCCGCGCGCGCCAGAGCGGCGGTGCGAGCGGGGCGGCGGAGGGCGCGATCGTCTCGCCGATGCAGGGCACGGTGCTCGCGCTCGAGGTCGCCGAGGGCGCGCAGGTCGAGGCCGGCCAGGTCGTCGCGGTGGTCGAGGCGATGAAGATGGAGAACGAGGTCGTCTCGCTGCACGCCGGCACGGTCGTGGCCGTGCACGTGCAGCCGGGGCAGGCGGTGCAGGCCGACCAGGTGCTGCTCGAGCTCGACGGCGCGTAGGCGCCGCGGCCCGCCTGTCCCCGTCGGGTCGGATTGCCTATAGTCCGCCGGAATGGGACAGAACGACACCACCGTCTGGGAAGACGAGCCGATGTTCGTGCGCGATGCGGTCTTCCAGCCGATCGACACGCCGACCGCCGTCGATGAGGTCGCCCGCCGCATTCGCCAGGCGATCGTGCTCGGCGTCCTGCGCGACGGCGACCGCCTGCCGGCCGAGACCGAGCTCGCCAAGCGCATCGGCGTCGGCGTGATGACGGTGCGCGCCGCGCTCAGCGAGCTCCGCGCCGATGGCCTCCTCGAGACGCACCGCGGCCGCCTCGGCGGTTCCTTCGTGGCGTCGAGCGACAAGGCGATCCTGTCGGGCCTCGGCTCGACGGACCCCACGCACCTGCGCCAGCAGGCCGAGGTGCTCGGCGGGCTCGAGGCCCAGGCCGCCCGGCTCGCGGCCGCGCGGATCACCGACGAGGAGGTCGAGATCCTGCGCGAGCTCACCGCGGCGATGGACTCCGCGGACGGGCCCTCGGAGACCGGGGTGATCAACAACCGCTTCCACCTGACGATCGCGGCGGCGTCGGGCAACCGCGAGCTCGTGTCGGTGATCAGCCAGCGCCGCGCGGAGCTGTACTCCGCGGCGTTCGCGCTGTCCGGCGTGCGGCTGCCGCTGATGCTCGATGGCGACGCGCATCCCGGCATCGTCGGGGCGCTCGCGGACCGCGACGGCGATCTCGCCAGCAGCCGCATGTGGGAGCATCATCGCGTGACGATGGTCGGCGTGCTGGACGCGATGTAGCCGGCGGGCATGCCGCTATCGTGCTGGGGCGATGACGACGCTCCCCCGTGACTATCCCCCGCCGTACGACCCCGCGACCGCGATCGACGTCCCCAGCGCGCCGATCGACCTGCAGATCCCGACCGGGGTGTGCATCGTCGGCGGCGGCGCCGCCGGCCTCAGCTGCGCGGTGAAGCTCGGCCAGCTCCTCGCCGACGACCCGGAGACGCTCGAGCGCCTCGGCGAGGTGCCGATCGTCGTGATCGAGAAGGGCAAGGCGATCGGCAGCCACTCGCTGTCGGGCGCGATGATCAACCCGCAGCCGCTGCGCGACCTGTTCCCCGACCTCACCGACGACCAGCTGCCGACGTACGGCGAGGTCGACCGGGAGTCGGTCTACTTCCTCTCCTCGCGCAAGCGCGCGTTCCGCCTGCCGACGCCGCCCGAGTTCAAGAACCACGGCAACCACGTGGTCTCGCTCGCGGCGCTCAACCGCTTCCTCGCGGAGCAGGCCGAGGCGCTCGGCGCCTACGTGCTGCCCGAGACCGACGCGCAGACGCTGCTCGTCGAGGACGGCGCGGTGCGCGGCATCCGCACGGGCGTGAAGGGCCTCGACCGCGATGGCGCCGAGAAGCCCGGCGCGGCGCCCGCCACCGAGGTGCACGCGCAGGTGACCGTGCTGGCCGAGGGCGCGCAGGGCAAGCTGCGCGAGGCGGCGATGACGGCGTTCGACGTGTCGGGCCCGTTCCCGCAGGTCTACGCCCTCGGCGTGAAGGAGCTGTGGCGGGTCCCGCAGGGGCTCGACCGCATCATCCACACGCTCGGCTGGCCGCTGCGCGGCGCGAAGCGCTACCGCGAGTTCGGCGGCTCGTGGATCTACCCGATGGGCCCCGACCTCGTGTCGCTCGGCCTCGTCGTCGGGCTCGACTGGGCCGATGCCTCGCTGTCGGTCCACGACCTCCTGCAGGAGCTCAAGCTGCACCCGCTCGTGCGCGGCATCCTCGAGGGCGGCGAGCGCGTCGAGTGGGGCGCGAAGATCATCCCCGAGGGCGGCTACTACGCGATCCCCGACCAGCTCGCGCTCCCCGGCGCGCTCTTCGTCGGCGACTCGGCCGGCTTCGTCAACGTGCCGCGCCTGAAGGGCGTGCACTACGCGATCCGCTCCGGCATCCTCGCCGCGCAGTCGATCCACGCCGCCCTGCGCGCGGGGCACGACGTGACGGCCTCGGGCGCGCTCGACGCGTACGACGCCGCCGTCCGGGAGGGCGAGATCGGCCGTGACCTGTGGCAGGTGCGCAACTCGCGCCAGCAGTTCCAGCGCGGCCTGCTCGGCGCCGGCCCGGTGATGCCGATCATCACGGCGACCAAGGGCCGCATCCCGACCGGCGCCTCGCCGTTCGAGGCCGACAGCCACCACACGGTCGAGGATCTGGGCAGCGTGTACACGGAGCCCGACGGGCAGTACACGTTCGACAAGCTCTCGAGCGTGTTCCTGTCGGGCAACAAGACGCGCGACGACCAGCCGAACCACCTGCGCATCCACGGGCCGCGCGTGCCCAAGGAGCTCGCACAGGCGTGGGTGAACATGTGCCCCGCGAAGGTGTACGAGGTCGTCGAGGGCTCCGAGTCCGGCGACGGGATGGTGCGCGTGCACATGGACCCGTCCAACTGCGTGCAGTGCGGGGCGATCACGGCCAAGGGCGGGCGCTTCACGCCGCCCGAGGGCGGCAGCGGTCCCGAGTACCAGAAGATGTAGCGATGGACCTCTACGAGCATCAGGGCAAGGAGCTGTTCGCGAAGGCCGGCGTGCCGGTGGCGCGCGGCGTCGTGGCCTACAGCGCCGACGAGGCGCGGGCCGCCGCGGAGGAGCTCGGCGGCGTGGTCGTCGTCAAGAGCCAGGTGCTGACGGGCGGCCGCGGCAAGGCCGGCGGCGTCAAGGTCGTCAAGGACCCGGCGGCCGCGGCCGAAGCGGCCGAGGCGATTCTCGGCCTCGACATCAACGGTCACATCACGCGCCGCCTCTACGTCGAGGCCGGCGTCGCGATCGCGAAGGAGTACTACTTCTCGATCACGTTCGACCGCTCGGCCAAGATGCCGCTGCTGATGCTCACGACGATGGGCGGCATGGACGTCGAGGACGTCGCCGCCAACCATCCCGACAAGCTCGCCCGACTACACGTCGACCCCGCGCTCGGCTACCGCGGCTTCCACGGCGTCCAGCTGATGAGCGAGGCCGGGGTGCCCGTCGAGGAGCGCAAGGCGCTCGCGCCGATCCTCGCCGAGCTCTACGGGGTGTTCGCGCGCGAGGAGGCCATGCTGGTCGAGGTCAACCCGCTCGTGCTACTCGATGACGGCACGTTCCTCGCGGCCGACGCCAAGGTGACGATCGACGACAACGCGCTCTTCCGCCACGCCGACGTCGAGGCGATGCGCGACCTCGCCGCAGCCGATCCCCAGGAGCAGGCGGCGCGCGAAGCCGACCTCGCGTACGTCAAGCTCGACGGCGACGTCGGCATCCTCGGGAACGGCGCCGGGCTCGTGATGAGCACGGTCGACGTGATCGCCCAGGCCGGCGGCCGCCCCGCCAACTTCTGCGACGTGGGCGGCGGCGCCAGCGCGGAGAAGATCTCGACGGCGCTCGGGATCGTGCTCTCCGACGCCAAGGTCCGGAGTGTGCTCTTCAACATCTTCGGCGGCATCACGCGCTGCGACGAGGTCGCCAAGGGCCTGCTCGGCGCGCTCGAGACCACCGAGGTGCGCGCGCCCGTCGTGGTGCGCCTCGACGGCACGAACGCGGAGGAGGGCCGGGCGCTGCTCGCCGACGCCGCGCGCCCCGAGATCACCGTCGAGCAGACGATGCTCGACGCCGCCGCGACCGCCGTCCGCCTGGCGAAGGAGGCGTCCTGACATGGCCGTCATCGCCACGAAGGACACCCGGCTCGTCGTCCAGGGCATCACCGGCCGCGAGGGCACGTTCCACGCGCTGCGCAACCGCGACTACGGCACGAACGTCGTCGCCGGCGTCACGCCCGGGCGCGCCGGCCAGGACGTCGAGGGCATCCCCGTCTTCGACTCCGTGGCCGACGCCGTCGATCGCACCGGGGCGAACACCTCGCTCGTGATCGTGCCGCCGCGCTTCGCGGCCGAGGCGATCCTCGAGGCCGCGACGGCCGGGGTGGAGCAGATCGTGTGCATCACCGAGGGCATCCCCGCGCACGACATGCTCGAGGTCTACCACTACCTCCGCCCGCGCGGCATCCGCCTGCTCGGCCCCAACTGCCCCGGCGCGCTCTCCCCGGGCGTCGCCAACATCGGCATCATCCCGGCCGAGGTGTTCCAGCCCGGCCCGATCGGCCTGGTCTCGCGCTCCGGCACGCTCACATACCAGATCGGCGGCGAGCTGGCGGCCAAGGGCCTCGGCAACTCGACGATCATCGGCATCGGCGGCGACCCCGTGATCGGCACATCGTTCATCGACGCGCTCGACCTCTTCCAGGCCGACGACCAGACCGAGTACATCGTGATGGTCGGCGAGATCGGCGGCAACGAGGAGGAGAAGGCGGCCGACGTGATCGCCGAGCGGATCACGAAGCCCGTCGTCTCGTACATCGCCGGCTTCGAGGCGCCGCCGGGCAAGACGATGGGCCACGCGGGCGCGATCATCTCCGGTTCCGCCGGCACCGCCGCCGCCAAGAAGGCGGCGCTCGAGGCGAAGGGCGTGCCCGTCGGCACGAACCCGACGGAGGCCGCGCAGCTCGTGGCCGACCTCGTGGCGCGCGGCTAGCGCCGGTCGCCGCACGGCCGTCGCCGCCCTCCTAGACTGGGGGCCATGGCCACCATCTCCTTCGCACGCGGCGTCCCGTCCGCAGACCTCCTTCCCGTCGACGAGCTCAAGAGCGCGATCGCGCGTGCGATCGAGAAGGACGCGACGGGGATGCTGCTGTACGGCGATCCGATGGGCTACACGCCGCTGCGCGAGTGGGTGGGGCAGCGCTGGGGCTACGACCCGGCCGGCGTGTTCGTCACCAACGGCTCGCTGCAGGCGTTCGCCTTCCTCGCCGAGGTCCTGTTCGCCGGGTCCGGCGGTCGCGCCGCCGTCGAGGCGCCGACGTACGACCGCACGATCCTCACGCTCAAGCGCTTCGGCGCCACCGTCGACGCGTATCCGCTGCTCGAGGAGGGCATCGACGTCGATGCGCTCGAGGCCGCGATCGCGGCCGGCCGGGCGCCCGGACTCGTCTACATCATCCCGAACTTCCAGAACCCGGCGGGCAACGTGACGACGCTCGCCGTCCGCCAGCGCCTCGTCGACCTGGCCGCGGAGCACGGCTTCTGGATCTTCGAGGACGACCCGTACGGCGACCTGCGCTTCAGCGGCGAGGACGTCCCGCGCATGGTCGATCTCGACACGGCCGGCCGCGTGATCTACTCGACGTCGTTCACGAAGACGATTGCCCCGGGCGTCCGCGCCGGAGCGCTCCTGCTCCCGGAGGAGCTGCGCAAGCAGATGGCGTACATCGCCAACCAGACCTACATCGGGGCGGTGCACTTCGCGCACGCCGCCGTCGCGGAGTACTGCAGCGCGGGCGAGTTCGACAAGGGGCTCGCGCGGGTGCGCCCGCAGCTCGAGGCGCGCAAGGACGCGCTCGTGGCGGCGCTCGGCGCGCACCTCGGCGACCGCTTCGCGTTCCGCGCGCCGGAGGGCGGGTACTTCCTCTGGGGCCGGCTCGACGGCGTCGACTGCGACGCGCTGCTGCCGAAGGCGACCGAGGCGGGCGTGCCGTTCGTCAAGGGCAGCGACTTCTTCGTCGACGGCTCGGGCAAGGACCATCTGCGCCTCGCCTTCTCCGCGGTCAAGGCCGAGGAGATGGACGAGGGCATCGCGCGCCTCGCCGCGCTGATCTGACCCGGTTCGGCGCCCGGCCTAGCGCCGGTGGCGGCCTACGAGGAAGGCGCCGACGGCGCCGAGGATCAGCCCGAGCACGGCGCAGGTGATCATCACCCAGATCAGCGCGACGTCGGTCGCGAACGCGACGAACGAGACGTGCACCTGCTGCGTGTTGAGCAGCGCGAAGGCGAGCAGGTAGACGAGCACGACCGCGATCACGACGAGCAGCACGTAGGGCTTGCGCTCGGAGCGCGTGACGTGCGGGTCGCCGCTCATGGGGGAAACCCTACCGGGCGTCAGGAGGCTCGTGCGGCGAGCGGCTGCGCGGCGGCGGGACGCTCGATCAGCTGCGCCTGCGGCGGCGGCACGAGCCCCTCGCGGCGCGCCGGGCGGAAGGTCGCACACGGCTCGGTGCGGGCCAGCGCGCACAGGTCGTGCACGCGGAAATAGCACTGATCGCAGGCGCGGACGGACACCGGGCTCACTCCTCCAGGGTACGCGGTGGGTGTCGTCGGAGGGGTTCTCCGGCGACAGGGGGAGACTACGAACGGCGGGCCGGTCGGGCAAGCGCATTCCCGGCGAAAACCCCGCAAAATGCGGCATTTTCCCGCTCAGCGGGCGGGCAGCGCCGCGACGGCCCGGAGGGCGTCGGCGAAGTTCCCGACGGGTACGATCCGCAGGTCCGGGACGCGCGCCGCGCGCGCCTCGGCGGCGTTGTCCGCCGGCACGAGGAAGACGTCGGCGCCGGCGCGGCGCGCGCCGATCGCCTTCTCGCCGACGCCGCCGATCGCGCCGACCGTCCCGGTCATCGTCAGCGTCCCCGTCGCCGCGACGCGGTTGCCGCGGAGGTTGGCGTAGGCCTTGCCGGCGCTGTAGATCTGGAGCGCGAAGGCGAGTCCCGCCGACGGGCCGCCGACGCCCTCGACGTGGAACGTGACGGTCCGCGGCGCGTCGATGCGGTGCGCCTGGCCGGGCAGGATGCCGAGGATCACCGAGCCGTCGGGTGCCGTGATCGCCTTCGTCGAGACCGACCGCAGTTTGCCGTCGCGGTGCAGTCCGAGCGGGAACGGGCGCCCCGCGCCGATCGCCCGGAGGCGGCTGCGCAGCGCGTCGATCGACCGCACCGGCGCGCCGTCCGCGCTGAGGATCAGGTCGCCGAGCGCGGCGCCCGAGTGCACGATCGGCGCGTCGGGCTCCATGCCGAGGATCTGCACGCCCGCGGGCGTGACCGTGACGCGGTAGCCGAGTGCGCGCAGCCCCACGACCTCGGCGGCGTCCTGCGACGAGGACATCGCCATCGTGTCGAGCTCCGTGCGCTGCCGATCCGTCTCGCCCTGCGGCTGGACCGCGTGCTCGGGCACGAGCTGGCCGCCGTCGCCGACGCCGAACCACGTCTCCCAGACGGTCGCGTGGCGCACGCCGACCGTCGTGAAGAACACCCGCCCGGCGCCGCGCGGGGGATCCTGCTCGCCCTGCAGCTCGACGGCCCCGAGGGCCGGCTGCGCGGCGCGCGGCACGAACGCGAAGTCCCCGCTCCCCGCCTGCTGCGCCCAGAGCGCGGTGCCGCCGAGGGCGAGCGCGAGCACCGCGGCGAGGACGAGGCAGGTGCGGAAGGCGCGGGTCATCGGCGGGGAGGGAAGGGTCGTCCACCACGTTCTTCGCCGGGCGGGGCGGGATGGCGCGACGCCCTGATCATACGGCGCGACGGACGGGCGGCCGTGCCGCCTGCGCTCAGGCGTCGCTGAGGCGCTCGGCGTCGGCGCTCAGCGCGTCGACGCGCTCGTCGTCAACCGCGTGCCCGGCCTGCCGTGCGAGGTTCGCGAGGATCCGGAACCCGAGTGGTGTGAGCACGCTCTCGGGGTGGAACTGCACGCCCTCGATCGGCAGCTCGCGGTGGCGCAGGCCCATGATCAGGCCGTCCGGCAGGCGCGCGGAGACGACCAGCTCGCCGTCGGCGGGCGGCTCGTCGGCCGCGAGCGCGTGGTAGCGCCCCGCGGTGAAGGGCGACGGCAGTCCCGTCAGGAGCCCGGCGCCGTCGTGCTCGATCGGCGCGGCGCGGCCGTGCATCGCGTTCGCGTTCGGCGCGACGCGCACCCCGAAGGCGACGGCGATGGACTGATGCCCGAGGCAGATGCCGAGCACGGGGATGTCGCGTCCGAAGGCGCGGATGGCGGCCGTGGAGAGGCCGGCCTCGTCGGGCCCCTGCGGCCCGGGCGACACGATCAGCGCGGTCGGCTCCAGCGCGGCGAGCTCGTCGAGGCGCGTGCTGTGCGACGGCACGACGCGCGCCGCGACGCCGAGCTCGGCGAGGCGGTGCTGGATGTTGAGGACGAACGAGTCGCGGTTGTCGAGGATGACGATCACGGGAGCGCCCTCCACGCGGCGGCGAGGTCGTCGAGCTCCGGCGAGCGCGCGAGCGCGATCCCCTCGACCGCGGCGATCGGCACGACGCCGCGCCCGGCCGTCAGGAGCGCCGCGCCTCGCGCCTCGCGCAGCTCCTCGAGGCGCACCTCGCGCTCCCGCGCGCCGGTGTCGTTCAGCGCCCACGCGCGCGTCACGCCGGGCAGGATGCCGCGCAGCGCCGGCGTGGAGAACCCGCCGTCGGCGTCGTGCACGAGCACGCTCGCCCGCGTCGTCTCCCCAAGCAGCCCCTCGGGAGAGACGAGCAGCGCCTCGCCGCCCACCGCCGCCTCCGCCGCGTCGGCCCAGGCACGGTCGGCGGCCTTCAGCAGCCGCTCCTCCCGGGCCGGGTCGTACGAGCGGTGGAGCATCAGGTCGACGGGGTTAGCCGGTCGCGGCGGTCGCGTGGCGGGATGCACGCCGGCGTCGTCCACGTCGATGCGCAGGACGAACGGCGGATCCGTCAGCAGCAGCGCGTCGGCGAAGCACGCGTCGGCGGCGGCGACCTGCGCGTCCGTGGCGCCGGAGCGCGCGAGGCGCTCGAGGTGCTGCGCGCGCAGGCGGATGCGCCCGTCGTCGACGAGCACCGTCTCGAAGACGGCGATCACGTCTCCCACCCGGCCAGGGCCGCCCGCGTCGCCGTCAGGAACGGTCGCGCCTTGACGAGCGTCTCCTCGGCCTCCTCGTCCGGGTCGGACAGGAGCGTCGCCGCGCCGCCCGCGCCGTAGCGCGCCTCGCCGTCGGCCACGGTCGCCGTGCGGATCGCGATGCTGGCCGTCAGCGCCCGGCGGGCCGGCTCATAGGCGAAGACGGTGCCGCAGTAGAAGCCGCGGGCGTCCTCCTCGAGCCGGTCGATCAGCTCCATCGCGCGCCGCTTGGGCGCGCCCGTGATCGAGCCGCCGGGGAAGCACGAGACGAGCACGTCGGGCAGGCGCACGTCGGCGCGCACCTCCGCCTCGATCGCGCTGACGAGGTGCATCACGCTGTCGGTCCGCTCCAGCTCGCAGAGCGCGGTCACGCGCACCGACCCGGGCTGGGCGGTCGCGGTCAGGTCGTTGCGCAGCAGGTCGACGATCATCACGTTCTCGGCGCGGTCCTTCTCCGAGGCGAGCAGCTCGGCGGCCAGCGCGTCGTCGTCGGCGGCCGTCGCGCCGCGGCGGCGGGTGCCCTTGATCGGCCGCGTGTGCGCCCGGCCGTCGGCCACGTGCAGGAAGACCTCGGGCGAGACGCTGGCGATCTCGACCCCGTCGCCCGAGAGGTAGGCGGCGTGGTCGGCCGGCGCGGTCGCGACGAGGCGCTCGAAGAGGTCCCAGCCGCCGCCGGTCCACGGCACGCGGACGACGTGGGCGAGGTTCACCTCGAAGGCCTCGCCGGCGGCGATCAGCCGCTGCACCTCGCGCACGCGCTCGGCGAACTGCGCGCGCGTCAGACCCGACGTCGCCGTCCGCTCGCCGATCTCGTCGAGCGCCGCCGGCGGGTCGTCGCCCGCGACCGCCTGCTCGAGCACGCTGCGCGTGGGGCCCTCGGGGCCGAGCACCTCCCAGGTGCCGGCGGCCGTGTCGTGCACGGCGTAGACGCGGTGGTAGTGCGCGAGCAGCGCGGGGTCGCGCGGCGCGTGGCGCGGCGCGATGCCGAGCAGGTCGAGGCCGGCGTCGTAGGCGATCGCGCCGATCCAGATGCCCGTGCCGTGCGCCTCGTGGACGAGTCGCGGCGGGATCGCCGGGAGGCCCGCGCCCGTCTCGAGCTGGATCGTCGCGTCGGGCGCCACGGCGAGCAGCGACCGCGTGCCGAACGGCGTGGCCTGCGCGCTGTAGAGGAGCGTGGGGCGGTGGCCGTCGAGGAGCAGGCGGCGGGCTGCGCCGAGCGGGGTCGACATGCGGTCAGGGTATCCGACGGCTGCGGCCGCGGCCGGTCGGCGTGCGATGAGCAGGGCATGTCCCCGCTGCTCGTCGTCTCCGGCGCCTCCCGCGGCATCGGCCGCGCCATCGCGGAGCGCGCGCTCCAGCGCGGCCTGACGGTCGCCGCGCTCGCGCGCACCGAGGCGGATCTCGCGTCGCTGGCCGCGCTCGCGCCGGATCGCGTCGAGTCGATCGCCGCCGACGTCCGCGACCGCTCGGCGGTGCTCGCCGGCGTCGGCGCCGCGATCGCGC
This sequence comes from Gaiellales bacterium, assembly GCA_051006935.1. GTDB lineage: Bacteria > Actinomycetota > Thermoleophilia > Gaiellales > F1-60-MAGs149 > F1-60-MAGs149. The sequence continues at coordinate 12,277 of JBPCSR010000014.1, read as the reverse complement.
GCTTCGGCGAGCCCACCCTCGTCGTGGCGGCGGCCGGCACCCTGGGTCCGATCGACCGTCCCTGGCGGCTGGCCGGCGAGGAGCTCGACGAGGCGCTCTCGGTCACGGTCACGGGCACGGCGAACCTGGCGGCGGCGACCGTGCCGGCCATGCTCGCGGCCGGCCGCGGCACCTTCGTCGCGGTCTCCGCCTCGAGCGCGCAGCGGGTGTTCCCCGGGTGGGCGGCCTACGGTGCCGCGAAGGCCGGCCTCGACGCCTACGTGCGCTACCTCGCCGAGGAGTCCGGCGACGCGCTGACGGCGTTCAGCTTCGTCCCGGGCCTCACCGACACCGCGATGCAGGAGACGCTCCGTGCGGTCGACGGCGAGCGCTTCCCGCAGGTCGAGCAGTTCCGCCGGTGGCACGAGCGGGGCGTGGCGAAGGAGCCGGCGGCGGTCGCCGAGGCGCTGGAGCTCGCACTCGCCTTGGACCGCGACGAGCTCCACGGCCAGGTGGTCGAGGCCGATGCGCTGCTCAAGCGCCGGGCTCAGGCGGCGCGGCGCGCCGAGGCCTGAGCCTCGAGCGCCCGGTACAGGCGGTAGGTGCCGAGCGCGACGAGCGGGAGCGTGAGCGCGTTCGCGACCAGGCCCAGCACCGACGTCGCCACGTCCTGCCCGGTGCCCGACGGCAGCGCGAGCGCGATCGAATTGAGGGCGAGCGCCACGACCAGCGCGCTCAGCCCGAGCACGATCACGACGCCGAAGGTGCGTAGCCACGCACCGCGCGTCAGCGCCGCCGACCGGCGCAGCGCGGGGCCGAAGCGCGCGTCGTCCGTGATCACGGCGACCGTGGCCACGGCCAGGCGCACGCCGTTGAGCAGTGCCGAACCGAGCAGCACGCCGATCCCGAGCGTCATCAGCATCGGCGAGCCCGAAACGTAGGCGGCGACGATCAGCGCGCCGGGCAGCGCGGCGATCACGACCAGCACCAGGAGCTGCGTGAGCACGTAGGGGACGAGCAGGCCGAAGGCGGGGCCGACGCCGTCGCGCACGCGCGCGGCGCCCGAGCGCTCGTCGGCGATCGCGGCGCGGATCACCACGATCGAGGCGAGCGGGGCGAACAGGAGCAGCGAGCCGACCGCGTCGATCACGGCGAGGCCCTGCTGCGAGCGCGTGCTGTCCGGCACGGCCAGCTGGAGCGCCAGCAGCGCGGCCGCTTCGGGCAGGAAGATCAGGAGCACGGCGAGGACGAGCGGTCCGAACTGCCGCCGGTACTGCGCGAGCGCCTCCCGCATGACGGTGCCGACCATGGCGCAAGGCTACCGGCGCGATTCCTCCGACACGGAGCGGATTGCGAAAGGCGTTGTGATGACAGGGGATTCGGCACTCGTGACGCCTGCCACGTGGTTGCGGGCATCCGCCTCCCCACGTACGCTGCCAAGCACGCGTGGCACGGCCACGCACGTTCTCGGAGGTTCCAGGTGATTCGACACGATGTGGTTGTCCTCGGTGCGGGCCTCGCCGGCATGCGCGCGGCGATCGAGGCGAAGCGGCAGGGCGTCGACGTCGCCGTCATCTCGAAGCTGCATCCGACGCGGTCCCACTCCGGCGCGGCGGAGGGCGGCATCAACGCCGCGCTCGGCAACGCGACGGAGGACTCGCCCGAGATCCACGCGTTCGACACGGTCAAGGGCTCCGACTACCTCGGCGACCAGGACGCGATCGAGGTGTTCGCGCGCGAGGCGCCGGAGGACATCTACGAGCTCGAGCACATGGGCGCGATCTTCTCCCGCGCCGCCGACGGCAAGCTCGCGCAGCGCCCGTTCGGCGCCGCCGGCGCGCCGCGCACCGTCTACTCGGCCGATATCACGGGCCACGTGCTGATCCACGTGCTCTACGAGCAGCTGATCAAGCACGACGTGAAGGTCTACGAGGAGTTCTTCGCCACGCAGGTCGTCGTCGACGGCGGCCAGTGTGCCGGCGTGATCGCGTGGGATACCCAGCGCGGCGGCCTCCACGCGATCCAGGCCAACCACGTGATCCTCGCCACCGGCGGCGTCGGCCGCATGTACTACGGCACCACCAACGCCTTCGCGTGCACCGGCGACGGCATGTCGCTCGCGTGGAACGCGGGCGTGCCGCTCAAGGACATGGAGTTCCTCCAGTTCCACCCGACCACCCTCAAGTCGAACGGCGTCCTGATCACCGAGGGCTGCCGCGGCGAGGGCGGGTACCTGCGCAACAAGGACGGCGACCGCTTCATGGTCGGCGACGCGCCGAACGCGATGGAGCTCGCCTCCCGCGACGTCGTGTCGCGCGCGGAGTGGAAGGAGATCGCCGACGGACGCGGCGTCGACGGCTGCGTGCTGCTCGACCTCACGCACCTCGGCTGGAAGAAGATCAAGAACCGCCTCCCGGGCTCGCGCGAGCTGGCGATGGACTACGCCGGCGTCGATCCGATCGACACGCCGATCCCGGTCCGCCCGGGCGCCCACTACATGATGGGCGGCGTCGACTGCGACGTCTGGGGCGAGACGATCGTGCCGGGCCTCTGGGCCGCCGGCGAGGTCGCCTGCGTCTCGATCCACGGCGCCAACCGCCTCGGCGGCAACTCGCTGATGGAGACGATCGTGTTCGGACGTCGCGCCGGACAGGCCGCTGCCGAGCGCGTCAAGGAGCAGGGCGACACCGGCGCCCGCATCGAGCCGGCCGTGCTCGCCGACGAGGACCGCCGCATCGCCGCGCTCGTCGACAACGCGAACGGCGAGCGCCCGGGGCTCCTCCGCGAGGAGCTCGCCAAGACGATGTACGACAAGGCCGGCGTGTTCCGCACCGAGGCCGCGCTGGCCGAGTGCCAGGAGAAGGTCCACGAGCTGCGCGAGCGCGCCAAGACGCTGAAGATGGACGACCACGGCGCGATCTTCAACACCGACCTCACGTCGGCGCTGGAGCTCCACTCGCTGCTCGAGTGCGCCGACTGCCTCGTCACCTCGGCGCTGGCCCGCAAGGAGAGCCGCGGGGCCCACTCGCGCCTCGACCACACCGAGCGCGACGACGACGCGTGGCTCAAGCACACGCTCAACTGGAATGACAACGGCCAGGTCCGGCTGGACTACAAGCCCGTCACGATCACCAAGCATCAGCCCCTCGCGCGGAGCTACTGAGTTGACCGAGATCAAGAACGCCCACTTCACGACCCTCCAGGGTGCGTACGACACCGAGAAGATGGAGGCCACGCTGCGCGTGCGCCGCTACGACCCGGAGACGAAGAAGTCGCGCTTCGACACCTTCACCGTGACGATCCCCGTGACGGCGTCGGTGCTGGACGCGCTCGACGCGATCAAGGATCAGCACGACGGCTCGCTCTCGTACCGCAAGTCGTGCCGCATGGCGGTCTGCGGCTCGTGCGGCATGCGCGTCGACGGCGGTGCGGCGCTGGCGTGCAAGACGCCGATGAGGAAGTTCGTCGAGGCGGGGCACACGATCACCGTCTCGCCGATGGGCAACCTGCCGGTGATCAAGGACCTCGTGGTCGACATGGCGCCGTTCTGGCAGAAGATCCGCGCGGTCAAGCCGTACCTCGACACGCGCGACGAGGATGCGCCCGCCAAGGAGTGGCGCGTCGACCCGGCCGACAGCGACCTGATCCACAAGGAGTCGCTCTGCATCCTCTGCGGCTGCTGCGTCTCCGAGTGCAACTCGATGGAGTCGGACCCGGAGTTCCTCGGGCCCGCCGCGCTCGCCAAGGCGTACCGCTTCGTCGGCGACGCCCGCGATCAGGACACCCGCGAGCGCCTGCGCGACCTCAACGGCGCGCACGGCATCTGGGACTGCACCCGCTGCTACTTCTGCAACCAGCGCTGCCCGAAGCACGTCGATCCGCGCGACGCGATCGCGAAGCTCGGCGCCGAGTCCTTCAAGGAGGGCTTCACGCGCGATGAGGGCGCCCGCCACGCGAAGGTGTTCGTCGACTCGACGTACAAGGGCGGCTACCTGCGCGAGACCGAGCTGGTGCCGAAGACGATCGGCCCGATCAACGCGATCAAGGACGTGCCGTTCGCGCTGCAGCTCGCGCGCGCCGGCAAGGTGCCGAACCCGCTCAGCCCGCACAAGGCGAAGGACAACGACGAGGTCAAGCGGCTCTGGAAGCTGCTCGAGAAGGAGGCCAAGGAGCAGCCGCGCCGCGCGACGGCGAAGCGCCCCGAGGCCGTCCAGGGAGACTGAACATGCAGGAGCGCTACGCCTACTACCCCGGTTGCCTCGCCAGCCTCTCGCAGAAGGAGCTCGACTCCTCGACGCGTGCGATCGCCAGGAAGCTCGACATCGAGCTCGTCGAGATGCCGAGCGTCACGTGCTGCGGCGCTGGCGACATCCACGAGGCGAAGCCCGACTACTACCTGCACATCTCCGCGCGCATCCTCGGCCAGGCCGAGCAGATGGGCTGCGACACGATCCTCACGATCTGCAACGTCTGCACCCTCAACCTGCGCCAGGCCAACAAGGCCCTGCAGGAGGACGCCGAGCTGCTCAACCGCGTCAACGACAACCTCAAGGAGGTCGGCGCGGCGACGTACCAGGGCGGCGTCGACATCCGGCACCTCCTCTGGGAGGTCTCGGCCGGCGAGGGCTACGACCGCTTCAAGAGCGTCGCGGTGAAGAGCCTCGAGGGCCTCAAGGTCGCGCCGTTCTACGGCTGCCAGATCCTGCGCCCGGCGAAGATCCTCGGCTTCGAGGACTCCGATCGCCCCGAGTCGCTCGAGCGCCTGATCACCGCGTGCGGCGCGGAGCCGATCGACTACCCCGCCAAGGTCAAGTGCTGCGGCTTCCCGATCGTCCTCGCGCGCGAGGACGTCGCGCTCGGCGAGCTCGTGCAGCCGCTGCAGCAGGCGACCGACGCCGGCGCCGACGTGATCGTCACGCCGTGCCCGCTCTGCCACCTCTCGCTCGACGCGTGGCAGCGCAAGGCGGCCGCCTTCTCGGGCAACGACTACCAGATCCCGATCCTGCACCTCGCCCAGCTCCTGGGCGCGGCGGCCGGCATCGAGGAGTCGGAGCTCAAGTTCAAGCGGCACGTCACGCGGCTGAGCCCGGAGCTGAAGCACAAGCTGCAGCTGCCGTCGGTCGTCGGCACCGAGGCGTAGGCCTCCGGCCGCCGGCCGTCCGGTAGGCTTGGCGCAATGGGCCTCAAGGCGCGGATCATCCAGCAGGGCGTCAACGCCGCCGCCAGCGCCGCGCAGTCGCCCAAGACGTACGCCGCTGCCACGCAGTTCGCGCCGTTCCTCCGCAACGGCGTGACGGGTGCGGTGCTGCGCGGGTCGTCGCGGAACGCCTCCGTCGAGGCGATCGCGGGCCTTGCCCAGCTCGGCGTCCATCCGCTGATCGAGCGCGTCGGCGCCGGCATGCTGTCGGCGATCGACTTCGCGATCGAGCAGTTCGCGAACAGCGCGGCCGTGCGCGCCGACGTGACGCGCGTCGTGCGCAGCGAGCTCGACGAGCGGGCGCTCGAGCGGCAGGTCGTCCGCGACGCCGCGTGGAAGGGCGCGGCCCGCGGCGCGGTCAGCGCGATCCCCGCGGTGATCCCCGCCGCCGGCACGGCCGTCGAGCTGGCCGCCGCGGTGGCCGACCAGATGGTCCGCACCGTCGCCGAGGCGCGGATGGTGCTCGCGCTCGCGCACCTGCGCGGCCTCGACGTCCAGCAGACGGAGCTCCGCCGCCTCGACATCCTGCTCGTGCTCGGGCTGTCGGCCGGCGCCGCTGAGATCGACGGCGACATCATTCGCGTGCAGGAGCTCGAGATCTCGGTGGCCGAGCTGCGTGCGGGCACGATCCCGCCCGAGGCCGCGCTCGCGCTCGGCACCGCGGTCGGCACCGACATCGTCTCGAGCATCGCCAGGCGCCGCACGGCCGGCGTGCTCCTGCGCCTCCTCCCGGGCGGGCTGTCCGTCGTCACCGCGGCGTGGTACGACTGGCGCGCGACGGGAAGCACCGGCAAGCACGCCGTCGAGTACTTCGACGTGGTCGCTCCGTTGACGGACGCGGCGCAGAGCGCGCGCTCCTAGTCCCGCGCCGCCGTGCGGCGGTTCGGCAGCCTGCCGGCATGCCGCACCGCACCTCGCTCGTCGTGATCGCCGTGCTCGTCGCCGCCCTCGCGGTCGCGCGGCTCGTGCCGGTGCCGGGCGATCCGGCGACGCCGGTCGCCAGCGGGCCGGTCGCCGCGGCGCCCGGACTCGTGCTCGACGTGCTCGACGGCGATACGGTGCGCGTGCGCATGGCGGGCTACGAGGGCTCGGTGCGCATCGTTGGCATCGACGCGCCCGAGATCGAGCATCCCGGCAAGCCAGCGGGCTGCTTCGGCGTCGAGGCGGCCGCGGCCACGCGGGCCTGGCTGCTCGGACGCGTGGTCGACGTCGAACCCGCCCTCGAGCAGCGGGATCGCTACGACCGGCTGCTCGCGCGCGTGGTGCCGCGCGACGGGCCGATCGCGGGGCGCGACCTCGCGCGCACGCTCGCGCTGTCGGGATTCGCCCGCGAGCTGCCGATCGCCCCGAACACGGACGATGCGCCGGCGATCGCCGCGGAGGTGCGCAGCGCGCAACGCCATCGCCGCGGCCTGTGGTCGACCTGCGGGTTCGCCGCGGCGTTCCCGGGCAAGGAGCCTGCGAACGGCGGGTAGGCTGTGGCTGTGATCGCCCTCCCGCTCGCCGGTGCCGCGCTGGTGTCGTCGGCCGCCGGCGTCGCCGAGGCGCTCGCCGTCACCCGCATCGATCGCACGGTGCCGATTCGCCGGCTGCCCGACGCGCTCGACGGACTCCGCATCGCGCACGTCTCCGACCTGCATCTCGGCGCGCCCGGGGTCAACGCGTCGGCCGCGCGGCGGGCCGCCGGCCTGGTCCAGGCGGCGGAGCCCGACCTGATCGCCGTGACGGGCGACCTCCTCACGCATCCCCGAGGACACGCGGACCTCCTGGAGGTGCTCGGCGCACTCGCAGCGCCGCTCGGCGTCTTCGTCACGCTCGGCAACCACGACGTGGGCAAGGTGCGTGATCCGTTCTCCCGCGTCGGCGAGCTGCCCGACCTCGCCCCGACCGGCGTGGAGCTCCTGCGCGATCGCACCGTCGCGCTCGAGCACGGCGGCGTCACGCTGGCGGTGACGGGTCTCGAGCCCCACGATCCCGACGAGCATCCCGCCGGGCTGCCCGACGGGTGGCCGGCCCACGACGCCGACCTGCACCTCGTGCTCGCGCACTTCCCCGACGTCTTCGACGGCGCGCCTGCCGATGCGGCCGGGCTCGTGCTGTCGGGCCACCTCCACGGCGGCCAGATCTGCCTGCCGTGGCCGACCGGCCGCATCCGCTTCTCGCAGCTCGGGCATCCGTACGCCGACGGGCTCTACCAGCGCGGCGACCTGACGATGCACGTCTCGCGCGGCGTCGGCACGACGTTCGTGCCCGTGCGCCTGTTCGCGCGTCCCGAGGTCACGGTGCTCACGCTCGCGGCGGCCTGACGCGGACGGCGACCGTCGCCCCGCGCCGGTTCACTACGATCAGCCCATGGCGATCACCTCGCTCGTCCGCGCGTCGCTCCACGACGCGCCCGAGCCGTGCCGCACCTGCACGTGGTGGCAGGGCGGGGCGGACAAGGAGCGCTGGGCCGCGGGCGTCGAGGGGCGCTTCGGCGCGTGGGGGATGCTCTACCGGGAGGACGGGCGCACCGTCGGCATCGTCCAGTACGGGCCATCCGCCGACTTCGCCCACGCCCGGCGGCTGCCCGCGGGGCCGCCGTCGCGCGACGCGATCCTGATCACGTGCGCGCTGGTCGATCCGGATGCCGGCCCCTGGGTCGTGCAGCGCCTGCTGCTCGCCGTCGCCGGCGAGACCCGCGACCGCGGGCTGATCGCGCTCGAGGCGTTCGCCACGCCGGTCGAGCGCCCCGATGCGCCGCATCTCGTGCCGCTCCCGCGCGCCCAGCTCGAGGAGATCGGCTTCGCGCCCGTGCGCGAGGCCGGCGAGATCGCGCTGCTGCGGCTCGACCTGCGCGGGCTCGTCACCGTTCCGGCGGCCGAGGCATCGCTGCTCGACCGCGTGCGCGAGGAGATCGCCGAACGGCGCGCCAAGCGCGTCCCCGCCGGGTCCTGACGCGCGCGGCGCACCCCAGAGTCCAGCCGCCCCCGGGTGGGGCGACTGGCTCCTGAGGGAGGAGAGAGATGCAGGCTGCAAGGGCGGGACCACTCGCAGCGCGGTGGAAAGCTTCCTGCAGCCCGCACGGGGAGTGTCGTCCGGCCGGCGGGATCCCGCCCGGTGGTTTGCGGCCGAGTGCGTACGGGAGAATGCGGACGCGCGTGCGGGTTCGCGCGGCGCCGTACGCGCGGCACGGCAGCCCTGGGAACGGCGCTACGCGGACGTGAGCAGGAGATCGGCGATGTCCGTTGCCGTCCGCGCTGCGCGCGGGCCGTTTTGGCCAGGGTGCTGGTTGTGGGTCACGATCGGCTACCCGAACGCTGCGCGTTCGGGCCGATAGTTCCCCTCAATCTGCGGAAGGGCGCGCGTCGAACGCCGTCGACATCGCTCGTGCGGCTATGTGGAGGCGAGTAGAAGATCTGCGATGTCGACGGCGTTCGACGCGGCGCCCTTTCGCAGATTGTCAGCCACCACCCAGCACGCCAGGCCGTTGGGCGCGCCGAGGTCCTCGCGGATGCGGCCGACGAGGACGCCGTCCCTGCCGTACGCCTGGCGGGTGGTCGGGTACGTCATCGACGCGGCGTCGTCCAGCACGGTGATGCCCGCCTCGGCCTCCAAGAGCGCGCGGAACGCGAGGGCCGACAGCGGCTCGCGCGTCTCGATCCAGACCGCCTCCGAATGCCCGTCAAACACGGGGACGCGGGTGCACGTCGCCGAGACGCGCAGGTCGGGCAGCTCGAGGATCTTGCGCGACTCGTGGACGAGCTTCAGCTCCTCGTCGGTGTAACCCTGGTCGCCCGAGAAGGAGCCCGCCACGGGCAGGACGTCGAACGCGATCGGCTTCGGATACTGCCGTGCCTCGGGGGCCATGGTGCCGCCAAGGACCTCGGTCGACTCCTCGCGCAGCGCCTGGATCGCGGACTGCCCGGTGCCGGACACGGCCTGGTAGGTCGCGACGGTGATGCGCTCGATGCCGACGGTATCGCGCACGGGGCGCAGGACGGGCATGAGCTGCATGGTGGAGCAGTTGGGGTTCGCGATGATCCCGCTGTGCGTGTGCACGACGTGCGGGTTCACGTCGGCCACGACGAGCGGCACGTCCGGCTGCATGCGGAAGGCCGACGAGTTGTCGACGACCGTCGCGCCGCGCTCCACCGCGATCGGCGCCCACTCGCGCGAGCGCGTGGCGCCGGCGGAGAAGATCGCGACGTCGATGCCGTCGAACGCCTCGGGCGTGACGGCCTGGACGGTCAGCGTCTCGCCCTTGAAGCGGATCTCGCGGCCCGCGCTGCGCTCGGAGGCGAGCAGGACGAGCTCGTCGATCGGCAGCGACCGCTCGCCGAGCACCTCGATCATCGTGCGGCCGACGGCGCCGGTCGCGCCGAGGATGGCGACCCTAGCCACGCACCGCCTCCTCCTCCGCGGGATCCTGCTCCAGCTCGAAGGCGGCGTGCAGCGCCTGCACCGCCGTCGGCACCTCGCTCTTCTGGACCATGCACGAGACCTTGATCGGCGACGTCGCGATCATGCGCAGGTTGATGTCGAGGTCGGCGAGCGTGCGGAACATCTTCGCGGCGATACCGGGATGCGAGCGCATGCCCGCGCCGATCAGGCTGACCTTGCCGAGGTTGTGGTCCTCCTCGACCTCCATCTTGCCGAGCGTCTGCTCGGCGTCCTCGATCGCGATGCGGGCCGCCGGTACATCCTCGGTCGGCACCGAGAACGAGAGCTCGGCGACGCCGTGGACGACGTTCTGCAGGATCGTGTCGACGTTCACGCCGTGGGCGGCGACGGCATCGAAGACCGTCGCGGCGGCGCCGGGCACGTCGGGGATGCCGGTCAGCGTGAACACGACCTCCTTCTCGTTGTGCGTGACGCCGGAGATGATCGCCTCTTCCATGCCTTCCTCTCCAATCCAGGTTCCCTCCTCGTCCGAGAAGGTCGAACGGGCGTGCACGCGCACGCCGTGGTTGCGGGCGAGCTCCACGGAGCGGAGCATCAGGACCTTGGCCCCCGAGGCCGACATCTCGAGCATCTCGTCGTAGGAGATGCGCGGCTGCTTGCGCGCGTCGGGGACGAGGCGCGGGTCGGCGGTGAACACGCCGGCGACGTCGGAGTAGATCTCGCAGGCCGCGCCGAGCGCGGCGGCCAGCGCGACGGCGGTGGCGTCGGAGCCGCCGCGACCGAGCGTGGTGACGTCCTTCGTCTCGGGCGACACGCCCTGGAAGCCGGCGACGAGGACGATCTTGCCCTCGTCGAGCGCCTCGACGACGCGATCCGCGCGGATCTTGGTGATCTTCGCCTTCGTGTGTGCGGCGTCGGTCTCGATGCCGGCCTGCGACCCGGTCAGCGAGACGGCCTCGCAGCCGAGGTCGTGGATCGCCATCGCGACGAGGGCGCACGAGATGCGCTCGCCCGTCGACAGCAGCATGTCCATCTCGCGTCCGGCCGGATCGCCGGAGACCTGGTTCGCCAGCTCGATCAGCCCATCGGTCGTCTTGCCCATGGCGGAGACGGTGCCGACCACGCGCTTGCCGCTCTGGCGCATCGCGACCATGCGCGCGGCCACGTTCTTGATCTTGTCGGCGTCGGCGACCGACGAGCCGCCGAACTTCATCACGACGGTGTCGAAGTCCTGATCAGCACGCGCTGCCATAGCGCTTCGCATCGTTGCAGAGCGTGGTATTTCACGGCTCAGTCAGGCGTCGATCGCGCGGCGGCCCTCGAGCGCCCGCCCGAGCGTCACCTCGTCGGCGAATTCGAGGTCTCCGCCGACCGGCAGGCCGCTGGCCAGGCGCGTGACGCGTGCGCGGTCGCGCAGCAGGCCCGCGATGTACGCGGCCGTCGCCTCGCCCGTCATCGTCGGGTTCGTCGCGATGATGACCTCGTCGACGCCGCCCTGCTCGACGCGGCCGACGAGCTGCGCGATCGTGAGGTCCTCGGGATCCACGCCGTCGAGCGGCGAGAGCGCGCCGCCGAGCACGTGGTAGCGGCCGCGGAACGCGCCCGAGCGCTCGATCGGGTCGACGTCCTGCGGTGCCTCGACGACGCAGATCAGGCTGTCGTCGCGGCGGGTGTCGCGGCAGATCGGGCAGAGGCCGTCCTCGGCGAAGCCGAAGCACTCGGGGCACGGCTGGATGCGGGCGCGGGCCTCCTCGATCGCCGTGGCGAGCTGCAGCGCATCGGCTTCGGGCACGCGGAGCAGGTGCACGGCGAGGCGCTGCGCGGACCGCCGGCCCACGCCGGGCAGCCGCGTGAGCTCGCGGACGAGCGCCTCGGCGGACGGCGGCAGCACCGCAGCTAGAACCCGGGCAGGTTCATGCCGGAGGTGAGCGGCCCGAGCCGCTGCTGCTGCGCCGCCTCGGCCTGCGCCTTGGCGTCGTTGAGCGCCGCGAGGACGAGGTCCTGGACCATGTCGGGGTCCTCTGGGTCGAGCAGCTTCGGGTCGATCGTGAGGCCGCGCCACTCGCCGGCGGCGGTGCAGGTCGCCGTGACGAGGCCGTTGCCGGCCTGCCCGGTCACCTCGAGCACGGCCAGCTCCTCCTGCGCCCGGGCCATTTCGGCCTGCATCTGCTGGATCTGGCGCATCATCGCCTTCTGGTTCATGCGATCTCCTCCTCGCTGGCGTCGAGCGTCTCGACCAGGTTGCGGACAAACGCCTCCTCGCGCGTGTGCGGATCCGCGTCGTCGGCCTCGGCGGTCTCCTCGGCGGGTGCGAGCGGCGCGGGGGCCTCGGCCATCGGCGGCGGCGGGCCGCCGTCGTCGGCGGTCTCGAGCACGACGCGCACGTCGGCGCCGAGCGACGCCGTCAGCGCAGCGGCGAGCTCGTGGCGGTTCTGCTCGCGATCGGCCTGGCTCTTCTGGAACTGGTTGGCGCTCGGGAACGCGATCACGACCGCGCCACGCTCGACCCGCAGCGGGGTGGCCGGCATCAGCATCGAGCGGAGCTTCGGCGACACGCGCGACAGCGCCTCGTCCCAGACGTCCCGCAGCTCGCCCGCGGGGCGGTCGGCGGGCGGCGTCGCAGCGGGGGGCGCGGACGCGGCCGGCTCCGGCTCCGGCTCCGGCTCGGCGGCGGCCACAGGTGCGGGGGGCGGCGCTGCGGCGGGCTCGGGCTCGGGC
>JBPCSR010000013.1:0-3522 GCA_051006935.1 Gaiellales bacterium | reverse complement strand
GGGCGGCGCGCCGAGCTCAGACCCTGGCGGTGGCCGCAGACGGCGCGTGCACGGCCGGCAGCTCGATCACGAAGCGCGCGCCGCCGAGCGGCGAGTCGGCGACGGTGACGGTGCCTCCCATCGCGAGCGCGAGCTCGCGGGAGATGGCGAGCCCGAGGCCCGTGCCCATGCCGTCCTCCGTGTAGAACGCGCGGAAGATGTCGGCGCGCTTGTCGGGCGGAATGCCCGGGCCCGAGTCGTCGACGGTGATCCACACGCGCCCCTCCTCGGCGAGCGCGCTGACGTTGACGGTGCCGCCGTCCGGCGTCCAGCGCAGGGCGTTGCGGACGAGGTTCGAGACGATCTGGAGGATGCGGTCGCCGTCGCCCACGATCACGGGCAGGTCGCCGGCCTGCAGCGAGAGGTCGAGGTCGTGCTCGCGCGCCACGGAGCCCTGTCCGGACACGACCTGCTCCAGCAGGACGTTGAGGTCGACCTCGTCGGACTCGAGCCCGAAGCGCTTGGCCTGCAGGCGGGCGAGGTCGAGCAGGTCGCCGATCAGGCGGTTGAGGCGCGCGGACTCGGCGGTGATCGCGGCGTAGGCCGCGCGCTGCTCATCCTCCCCCTCGAAGATGCCGTCCTCCAGCGCGTCGACCTGGCTGCGGATCGCCGTCAGCGGCGTGCGCAGCTCGTGCGAGACGCGCATCAGGAACAGCCGCTCGCGGTCGCGCGCGTCGGCGAGCCGGATCATCATGTCGTTGAAGGCGTGGTTGACGGCGCCGATCTCGTCGCCGCGCGTCATGTCGAGCTCCACGTCCTCGGAGCCGCGCGCGAAGGAGCGGGCCGCGGCGGCGAGCTGACGCAGCGGCCGCACGAGACGCAGGCTCATCACGAGGGCGAGCAGCACGGCGACGGCGAGGCCGATCGCGAACGCGGGCACGAGCGAGCGGCGGAGCGTGCCCGCCGGCGACGGGACGTCTGGCACGGGGCGCGTGAGCACGAGCAGGCCGTACGGCACGCCGTTGCCCGGGTTGCCGGAGCTCGTCGCGAACATGCCGCGCGCCACGACGACGTCGTCGCGCATCGAGGGCGGCAAGAGCTCCGGCGGCAGCGCGATCGCCTGCCCCTTGCCGATCGGCTTCGTGACCGTATCGGGCAGCGTGCCGTCGACCTGCATCTGCGCGAGCCCGAGCGCGCTGATCGGGAACAGCTTCATGTCGATCAGCGGGACGTAGAAGAGCTTGCCGCCGGCCGCCGCCTCGAGGTCCTCGCGGCGCAGGCGCTGGTTCGTCTCGCCGAGCACGGCCGGTCCGACGAGACGGCCGTACACCCGCGACAGGCCGGTGACGATGCGCTCCAGCTCGCCGACCTGCTGCTGGCGGACGGCGGCGCGCTGCTCCTCCGCGAAGTGGTTGAGCGAGCGGACCGTCAGCACGGCGGTGACGGCGAGCGCCACGACGACCGGCACGATGCCGACGAGGAGCAGGCGCGCTCGGAGGCTACGCAGCACCGGCATCGTCGCCGACCTTGTAGCCGACGCCCCAGACCGTGACGATCGGGCTCGCGTCGCCGAGCTTGCGGCGCAGCTGGCGCACGTGCACGTCGACGGTGCGGGTGTCGCCCGCGAACGTGTAGCCCCATACGCGCTCGAGCAGCTGGTCGCGCGTGAGCACGTGGCCCCGCTCCTCGAGCAGCGTCCAGAGCAGATCGAACTCCTTCGGCGCGAGCTGCACCTCCTCCCCGCCCACCAGCACCTCGTGCCGGCCGCGGTCGATCGAGATCGTGCCGAAGGTGAGCACGCCGCCGATCGGCTGCGCGCTGACGGGCGCGCGCCGGAGGATCGCCTTCACGCGCGCCACGAGCTCGCGCACGTTGAACGGCTTCGTCAGGTAGTCGTCGGCGCCGACCTCGAGGCCGACGATCTTGTCGACGTCGTCGTCGCGCGCGGTGACCATGATGATCGGCACCTGCGACGTGGCGCGGATGCGGCGGCAGACCTCGAGCCCGTCGATGTCGGGCAGGTTGAGGTCGAGGACGACGAGGTTCGGCGGCGTCGCCTCCATCATCGCCAGCGCCTCGGTGCCCGTCGGCGCGTGCATCGCCTCGAAGCCGGCGCGCTCGAGGTACGTCTTCACGGGCGTGGCGATGTTGACCTCGTCCTCGACGATCAGAATGCGCTCGGCCATGGGCCCTCGCTACTTGAGGCTCTGGATGACGACACCATCCTGCGGAGTGTAGGTGTCGCTGCTTGCGCCGTCCGCGGTGTAGTTGCCGAAGCCCTTCAGCCGCACGGTCCCGCTGCCGCTGTAGAAGACGTCGTGCACCTGCTTCGCGCCGCGCAGCACGATCCTGAACGGCCCCGTCGCCTGATGGAACAGCTTGACCGGCTGCAGGACGCGCCACTCCACGCCCTTGGCCGTGTGGCGGAGCGTCGCGCACTGGTCGAGCGGCTTCTTGCTGACGCACGACAGGCCGTCGAGGTCGGCGGGGCCGGTGATGCGCGTGGTCGCGCCGATGTAGCCGACCATCAGCGACGCCTCGCCGCCCGCGGACGCGCGGAAGATCCCGTCGCCGGAGCCATCGGGCATCTCGAACGACTTGGCCGACGCCGCGGGGGCGACGGCGAGGAGCAGCGCCATGCCGAGGAGGATTCGCCTCACCCGCACATTATGCGGCGGATCCGCAATAAATGGGGCGGCGGCGTCAGGCGGCCGGATACTCGTGGAAGCCGGCGCCCGACTTCCGCCCCAGCCGTCCCTGCTCGAGCATCTCGAGAAGCAGCGGATGCGGGGCGTAATGCGGGTCGCCGAGCCCGTCCGCGATCGCCTGCGAGGCGTGCACCTGCACGTCGACGCCGATCAGGTCGATCAGCGCGAGCGGCCCCATCGGCCAGCCGGCGCCGGCCTTGAGGGCGCGGTCGATGTCGCCCGGATCCGCACCCGTCTCGGCGAGCGTCCGGACCGCGTCGTTGAGCATCGGCACGAGCACCCGGTTGACGAGGAAGCCGGGCGTGTCGGGGCACGGCACCGCCTCCTTGTCGAGGCCCTCGGCGAACTCGATCGCGTCGGCGAAGACCTGCGGGTCGACGAGCGGCGTGCGCACCACCTCGACGAGCTTCATGACGGGCGCCGGGTTGAAGAAGTGCAGGCCCACGACGCGCTCGGGGCGGCCGCTCGCCTCGGCGATGCCCGTCACGGAGATCGCGGAGGTGTTGGTGGCCAGGATCGCGTCGCGGCCGAGCGCCCCGCCGAGCTCGCGGAACAGCGCATGCTTGACGTCGGGCAGCTCGGCGACCGCCTCGATCGCGATGTCGGCGCGCGCGAGATCGCCGATCGCCTCGGCCTCGGTCAGCCGCGCGAGGGCGTCGGCGGCATCGGCCTCCGTCAGCGTGCCCTTCTCGACTCGGCGGGCGAACCCCCGGCGCACGCGCTCGAGGCCCTTCGCGCGAGCCTCGGGGAACCCGTCGTACGCGAGCACCTCGTGGCCGGCCGCGAGGCACACCTCGGCGATGCCCGCCCCCATCGTCCCGAGCCCGATCACTGC
>JBPCSR010000012.1:0-8024 GCA_051006935.1 Gaiellales bacterium | reverse complement strand
CGCCATCGCGCTGGTCGATGAGCCGGAGATCGCGGCCGCAGTCGAGGCGAGCATGGCGGCCGCACACGCCGCGACGACCGCGTCGATCGGCGAGAGTCAGGCCAGCGGCTCCGTCCGCCCCGACGTGGCTGCCGCCGACGTCGCCTGGCTGATGATGGGCCTCGCGCTCCTCGCCGCTCAGGTTCATGCGCTGGACGACACGGCTGGTCTCGCCCGCATCGCATCGGTCCCCACTGCCCTCCGTCAGCTCCTCGAGCCGACGGCATCCCTGTCAGGAGCCCAGACATGACCCACGCAGCACCGCCGGAACAGCACCCGCATAGCGAGCGGCGCATGTGGGTCACGCTCTTCGCGATGTGCTTCGCGCTGTTCATGATCATGCTCGACAACACGGTGGTGAACGTCGCGCTGCCGACGATCCAGAAGGACCTGCATCCCTCGCAGAGCGGTCTCGAGTGGATCATCAACTCGTACATCCTCGTCTTCGCGACGCTGATCCTGCTCGGCGGCAAGCTCGGCGACCGCTTCGGCCGCAAGCGCATGTTCATCGTCGGCCTGCTGCTCTTCACGCTCTTCTCGGTGGCGTGCGCGCTGTCGCAGACGGCGGACCAGCTGATCCTGTTCCGCGCGCTCCAGGGCACGGGCGCCGCGCTGATGAACCCGCTGTCGCTCTCCATCCTGGTGGCGACGTTCCCGCGCCCGCGGCTGCCGCAGGCGATCGGCATCTGGGCCGGCGTCTCCGGCCTCGGCCTCGCGGTCGGCCCGCTGCTCGGCGGCTTCCTGACCGAGCACGTGGGGTGGAGCGCGGTCTTCTGGATCAACGTGCCGATCGGCGTGATCGCCCTCGGCTTCGTGCTGTTCGCGGTGCTCGAGTCGCGCGACCCGACGGTCAAGAGCCTCGACGTGGTCGGCACGATCCTCGTCACGCTCGGGCTGTTCGGCGTGGTCTACGGCCTGATCGGCACGAGCAACCATCCGTGGGTCTCCGTGCCGACGCTCGGCCCGCTCGTGGTCGGGCTCGCGCTGATCGTCGCCTTCGTCGTGTGGGAGTCGAAGCAGGAGCAGCCGATGGTGCCGCTCGGCTTCTTCCGCAGCCGCGGGTTCACGACGTCGATCATCGTCGCGACGCTCGTCGGGTTCGGCATGTTCGGTTCGCTGTTCGTGGTGACGCTCTACATGCAGAACATCCGCGGATACGACGCGATCGGCGCGGGTCTGCGCACGCTCCCGCTGACGATGGCGGTGATGTTCGTGGCGCCGATCGCCGGCAAGCTCAACGCCCGTCTCGGCCCGGCGATGCTGATGGGCACCGGCCTGGCGCTGTCGTGCGTCGCGATGGTCGGCCTGCGCTTCCTCGAGGTCGACAGCTCGTACAACGCGATCTGGCCGTTCTACCTGATGCTCGGCGTCGGCATCGCGCTGACGCTGCCGGCGGCGAGCGCGGCGGCGATGGGCGCGATCGATCCGCGCAAGGCCGGCATCGGCTCGGGCGTCCTGAACGCGTCGCGCCAGGTCGGCGGCGCGCTCGGCATCGCCGTGCTCGGCTCCGTCGCGACCACGATCACGGACCGGGCGTGGACGGACAAGACCGACGCGGTCGGCGGCGCCGTCGCGCAGCACGCGGAGCGGATGCGGACGCTCGTCGAGGGCGCCCAGATCCAGATGCTCGGGCAGATCATGGCGAAGGTCGCCAGCGGCGCGGCCGACGCGATGATGGCGATGGCCGCGGGCGCCTGGATGGAGGGCTTCCACGCGTCGGTGATGGCCGGCGCGATCATCCTCGCGGCCGGCGTCGTCGTGGTGATCGTCGGCTTCCGCGGCGTGCCGCGCCACCCGCTCGGGCACGGCGCGGACTCGTCCGACGCGACGCCGCCGGTCCCGGCCGAGCTCTAGGCGCGATTGATACGATTCGCACGTGACTGACGCGATTGCCCGAGTGGCGCGCACGCGCCGACTGGACGACTGCGATCACGCCGAGGAGCTCCGGTACTGGCTGTCGCGACCGGTCGAGGAGCGGATCGAGCAGGTGACGACGCTGCGAAGCGAGACCTATGGATTCGACGACGCGACTGAGTCCGGACTTCAACGCGTTTATCGACGTCTGTAGTCGGCACGACGTCCGGTTCCTGATCGTCGGCGACTATGCCCTCGCGGTGCACGGGCACCCGAGGATGACCAAGGATCTCGACGTCCTCGTCGAGGCGACACCTGAGAATGCCGCCCTGCTGATGCTGGCGCTCGAGGAATTCGGCTTCGGCGGGATCGGACTCGAGGCAGGTGACGTTGTGGCCCCGGGAGCCGTGATCCAACTCGGCTACCCGCCGATTCGGATCGACATCCTCACCTCCATCGACGGGGTGTCGTTCGACGATGCGTATGGGCATCGGGTCGACGTCGAGATCGGCGGACGCGCGGTTCCGTTCATCGGTCGCGATCAGCTGATCGCCAACAAGGAGGCGACCGGGCGGCTACAGGATCTCGCGGACGTGGAGCGCCTGCGCTCCAATGACGCCGGCTAGTTCAGCGCGCGCGCGAGGCGCTTGCGGTACTCGAGCACGATCGGGTCGTCGACCGCGCGCTCGGCGAAGACGCCGATCATCACGCGGCGGACGCGGTCGCGGCGCGCCTCGTCGGCGCCCGGCAGCACCGCGAGCATCGCCTCGAGCGCGCCCTCGGGGTCCGCGGCGAGGCGCTGCAGCGCGGCGGCGAGCTCCGGGTCGAGCGTCGGGTCGAGCACGATCTCGGCGCACGTGATCAGCCCCGCGGCCTGCGGCGCGTCCTTGACGGGCTCGAGGACCGCGATCGCGTCGGCGGTCTGGCCGGCGGCGAGCAGGAGCCGGGCGAACGCCATCGCGGCGTCGACGTTGGTCGGGTCCTCCGCGAGGACCGCGCGCAGCGCGTCGGGGTCGCCCGCGGCCACGGCCTCGTCCGTCGCCGACGGCACGAGCTTGTCGAGGAAGGCCTCGATCTGCGGCGGCGGCAGCACGCCGACGAAGCTGTCGACGGGCTTGCCGTCCTTGAAGGCGTAGACGGCGGGGATGCTCTGGATGCGCATGGCCGCGGCGAGCTGCTGGTTGGCCTCCGTGTCGACTTTGACGAGCTTGACCGCGCCGCCGCGGCTCGCGACCGCAGCCTCGAGGACGGGCGCCAGCTGCTTGCAGGGGCCGCACCAGTCGGCCCAGAAGTCGACGACGACGGGGACGGTGTGCGAGGCCTCGATGACCTCGCGCTCGAAGTCGGCCTCGGTGATGTCGGCTGCCATGACCGCATCCTAGGCGAGGTGATTCGGCGCCCGGTGCGGATTCCCGGGCGGCCGCCCGCGGCGGCTCGCGTACCCTGACCCGGTGCCGACCGCGCGTGCCTCCATCCGCCGCCTGAGCGCGGCGCGTGCGATCTCCGTGACGGGCTCCCAGGTCGCGATGGTCGCGCTCACGCTCCGCATCTACGAGCTGACGGACTCGGCCGTGTGGGTGTCCGGCGTGTTCCTCGCGACGTTCGCGGCGCGCGGGATCCTCGTGCCGTTCGGCGGCTGGCTCGGCGACACGTACGACCGCCGCCGCGTGATGATCGCCTCGGACGTGGCCTCGGCCGCCGTGTTCGTCGCGCTCGCGCTGGCCGGCACGCCGTGGGTGCTGCTCGCGCTCGCGCTCGTCGCCACGATCGCGGAGGTGCCGTTCCTGCCGGCGTCGCAGGCGGCGATTCCGAACCTCGCCGCCGCCGAGGACCTGGCCTGGGCCAACGGCCTCGTCACGCAGGCCTTCAGCATCGGCATCACGATCGGTCCGCTGATCGGCGGCGTGCTCGTCGGCGCGGTCGGCACGGGCGCCGCCTTCGGCATCAACGCCGCGTCGTTCGTCGGGTCCGCAGTGCTCGTGTGGAGCGTGCGCGGGCGCTTCCAGGAGCGCCGCCGCCGCGACGCCTCGGCGCCGACTGTGCCGCTCACCGAGGGCGTGCGCTTCGTGCTCCGCACGCGCCTGCTCCTGCTGGTCGTGATCGCCGAGGTCGTGGCGTACACGATCGTCGGCTGGGCGATGGTCGCCGACGCGCCGCTCGCGCGCCTCTTCGGCGTGGGATCGCTCGGCTTCGCGGCGCTGATCTCCACGTGGGGGATCGGCATGCTGATCGGCTCGTGGCTCGCCGGTCGGCGCATCGGGTCCCGGCCGATCGAGATCGCGCTGATCTTCGCCGGCATGGTCGTCGACGGGCTGATGATCGCCGCGATCGGCCTCAGCCCGGTCTTCGCCGTCGTGCTCGTGGTCAGCGTGATCGGCGGCGGGGCATCGGGCCTCGCCAACGTCGCGCGCCAGACGTTCTTCCAGCGCACGGTGCCCGACCGCATCCGCTCGCGGGTGTTCGCCGTCGGCGAGGTCGTGGCGTCGGCGTCCTTCGTCGTGGGGCTCGCGACGGCGGGGCCCGTGATCGAGGCGGTCGGCGCGCGCACCGCGTACGTCCTCGCCGGCGCGGGGTTCATCGTCGGCGCCCTCGTGCTCCTGCCCGCGCTGCGGCGCGGCCGTGGGGCCGCCGATGCGGGTGAGTTGCCGGTCGCGTAACGGGTGTGCGAGAGTTCGCACGTCCGTGCGACGCAGGAGCCAGCCGCCATGACCGCCATCACCCCGCCCGACATCCAGGAGGAGCTCGTCGCGCTCGCGCGCGACTTCGCCGCCAACGAGATCCGTCCCGTCGCGGCCCACTACGACGAGACGGAGGAGCCGCCCTTCGACCCCTTCTACAAGGCGGCCGAGATCGGGCTCACCTGCTACGACCTGCCCGAGGCCTACGGCGGCGGCGGCATCGAGGACATCGGCACGATCTGCCGCATCCACGAGGAGCTGACGTACGGCGACGCCGCGATCGGCAACTTCATCGGCTCGGCCTCGTTCTTCGGCGGCGTCATCGTCGAGATGGGGACCGACGCGCAGAAGGAGCGCTGGATCACGCCGCTCTGCGGGCCCAAGCCGAAGTTCGGCGCGCTCGCGACGACCGAGCCGGGCGCCGGCTCCGACGCGAGTGCGATCACCACGCACGCCGAGCCCGTCGACGGCGGCTACCGCCTGAACGGCTCGAAGACGTGGATCTCGAACGCCGGCGTGGCGTCGTACTACCTCGTCTTCGCCACGGTCGCCCCGGGCACGCGCAGCAAGGGGATCACGGCCTTCATCGTCGAGGAGGGCGACGAGGGCTTCACCGTCGGCAACAAGCTCCACAAGCTCGGCCAGCGCGCGATCCCCACGCACGAGATCTTCTTCAAGGACGTGCACCTGCCGGAGGACCGCCGGATCGGCGACGAGGGCATGGGCTTCAAGGGCCTGATGCGCAAGTTCGACGAGTCGCGCGTCACGCTCGCGGCGGGCGAGGTCGGCATCGCGCGCGCCGCGTTCGACTACGCCGTCGAGTACGCGACGGAGCGCGAGACGTTCGGCGCGCCGATCCACGTGAACCAGGCCGTCTCGTTCCGCCTCGTCGACGTGAAGATGAAGCTGGACCAGGCGCGGCTGCTCGTGCGGCACGCCGCGGCTCTCGCCGACGCCGGCCAGCCGTTCGCGACCGAGGCGGCGATGGCCAAGCTCGCCGCGTCCGAGGCCGCGTGGTTCTCCGCGTGGGCCTGCTGCCAGACGCTCGGCGGCTACTCCTACTCCCGCGAGTACCCGGCGGAGCGCTGGCTGCGCGACGCCAAGCTCGAGGAGATCTGGGAGGGCACCAGCGACATCATGCGCCTGATCATCTCGCGCTCCCTCTTCCCCCGCGTCTAGCCCAGGAGGCGACGATGGACCTCACCCTCAGCGCCCGCGAGCTGGAGATCCAGGAGCGCTCGCGCCGCCTCTGCGACGAGCACCTGCTGCCGCTCGAGGTGCAGTGCGACGAGCAGGACGGCCTCACGCCCGAGCAGCTCGCGCCGACGTACCAGGCGGTGCTCGACGCCGGGCTGAACGCGGTCAACATGCCCGCGGAGTGGGGCGGGCAGGGCATGACGATCTTCGAGCAGGTGCTCTCGCAGGAGCAGCTCGGCCGCTCCACGAACGCGCTGTGGGACGTCGTCTGGCGCCCGGCGAACGTGCTGCGCTACTGCACGCCGGAGCAGCGCGAGCGCTTCCTGATCCCCGAGATCGAGGGGCGGCGGCGCTCCTGCTACGCGATCACCGAGGCCGACGCGGGCTCGGATCCGTCGGTGCTCGCGACGACGGCGGTGCGCGACGGGGACGGCTTCGTGCTCAACGGCGAGAAGTGGTACGTCACGGTCGGCGACGTCGCCGACTACCAGATCGTCGTGGCCGACGTCCCGGGCGAGGGCCCGGTCTCGCTCCTGATCGACCGTGATCAGGACGGCGTCGAGGAGTTCCGCACGCCGCGCTACATGCACCACTTCGTCTACGAGCACCCGATCTTCCGCTACCACGACGTGAAGGTCGGGCCGGAGCGCGTGCTCGGCGCCGTCGGCGAGGGGTACACGCTGACGAAGGAGTGGTTCATGGAGGAGCGCCTGATGATCGCCGCGCGGTGCCTCGGCGGGGCGGAGCGGTGCCTCGAGGACGCCTTCGGCTACGCCGAGGAGCGCGTGCAGTTCGGCGAGCGCATCATCGACTTCCAGGGCGTGTCGTTCCCGCTCGCCGAGGCGGTCGCCGAGATCGCCGCCGCGCGCGCCGTCACCTACCAGGTGGCCTGGGAGGTGACCGAGGGGCGGATCGACCCGAAGACGCTGCACGCGAAGGCGTCGGCGATCAAGCTGTTCGCGTCGGAGATGGCCAACCGCGTCGTCGACTCCTGCGTGCAGGTGCTCGGCGGCCGCGGGTACATGCGCGAGAACGCGGTCGAGCGCTTCTACCGCGATCTGC
This sequence comes from Gaiellales bacterium, assembly GCA_051006935.1. Lineage (GTDB taxonomy): Bacteria > Actinomycetota > Thermoleophilia > Gaiellales > F1-60-MAGs149 > F1-60-MAGs149. The sequence goes on along the minus strand of JBPCSR010000012.1, from coordinate 1,194 downwards.
GCGTTGACCGCATCTGGGAGGGCACGAGCGAGATCCAGAAGGTCGTGCTCGTCAACGAGATGCGCAAGCGCGGCACGCGCGCCGTCGCCGCCTGGCCGAGGGAGGCCTGATGCCGCGGGCCTCCGTCGAGACGCTGCGCCGCAGCGAGATCGTGGACGGCGCGATCCGCCTGATCGCGCGCAAGGGCTACGAGGCGACGACGATGCGCGGGCTCGCCGCGGAGCTCGAGGTGTCGACCGGCACGATCACGCACTGGTTCGCGACGAAGAACCAGGTGCTCGGCGCGACGCTCGAGGAGCTCGCCGTGCGCTTCAGCGACCGGGTCGACGTCGCGCTGACCACCGCGACGACGCCGAGCGAGCGCCTGATCGCCCTCGGCGACGTCTCCGTCCCCGACACGCCGGAGCGGGCCGACGAGGAGCGCGTCTGGATCGAGCTCGGCGCCCGCGCCGCGCGCACGCCCGTGCTCGCCGAGCGCCACGAGCGCCTCTACAACGGCTGGCGCGACCGCATGGAGCAGGCGGTGCGCGACGGCATCGCGGCCGGGGTGTTCGCCGACGTCGACGCGCCGGCGTGGGCGCGCACCTACGCGGCGCTGATCGACGGCCTCGCGACGCACGTGCTGATCCACCCCGAATCGGTCACGCCCGAGCGCATGCGCGCCGCGCTGCGCTCGCACATCGTCGCGACGCTCGGCTAGGCCGGCGCGGTCCGCACGGCCGCGAACTGCACGGCGGTGCGCGCCGAGAGCCCGTGGCCCTGCACGGCGAACCGCATCGCCTCCTCGTCGAGGCCCTCGGGCACCTCGCCGAGGCGGTCGCGCACGAGCCGGCGGCAGATCGCGAGGTAGGCGGCCCGGTCCTGCCGCGGGAAGCGGATTCGCCGTCCGAAGCGCGCGGCGAGCGCGGACTTCTCGGCCACCATCTCACCGGCGTCGACGTCGTCGGCGCGCTCGGCGTGCGAGCCGTGCGTGAGGTTGAGGCGGTTCGACGTCGCCCACACGATCACGTTGGCGGGGCGCTCCGCGACGCCGCCGTCGAGCGTGGCGCGCAGCGTGCGGTCGAGCCGCTCGGCGTCGTCGACGACGAGGTCGTCGAGGAACAGCACGGTGGGCGGGCCGCCGCGCAGCGCGAGCAGCGCATCCTCGACGTCGTCCAGCTGGTCGCGCTCGACCTGCACGAGGCGCACGCCGCG
>JBPCSR010000011.1:0-10007 GCA_051006935.1 Gaiellales bacterium | reverse complement strand
CATCGTCGGCGCCAACGCCGGCATCATCTCGGCCGCCAACGCGCCGTTCGGCGGCGTCAAGCAGTCGGGCTACGGCCGCGAGGGCGGCTCGGTCGGCATCGACGAGTACCTCGACGTGAAGTACGTGCTGATGGGCGGCGTGGGGACGGTCTGATGCGCGCGGTCCGCCAGCACGCCTACGGGGAGCCGCTCGTCGTCGAAGAGGTCGACGCGCCCGTCGCCGGCGAGGGGGAGACCCTCGTGACGGTGGCGCGCGGCTCGATCAACCCGCTCGACGTGTGGATCGCCAACGGCGCCGTCGCGGCCGCCGGTCCGCTGCCCCGCACCCCCGGCTGCGAGGGCGTCGGCACCGCTGCCGACGGCAGCCGGGTCGCGTTCCGCGGCGCGGGCCTCGGCCTGGTGCGCGATGGCGCGTGGGCCGAGCAGGTCGCCGTGCCGAACGTCGCGCTCGCGGCGATCCCCGACGGCTGCTCCGACGCGCAGGCCGCCGCGCTCGGCATCCCCGGCGTGACCGCCTTCGACTGCCTCGAGCTTGCCGAGGTCGGCGCCGGCTCGACCGTGCTGATTCTCGGCGCCTCGGGCGGCGTCTCCACGATCGCCATGCAGCTGGCGCGGGCCCACGGCGCCCGCGTGATCGCGCAGACGTCGTCGCCGAACCGCGTCGGCCAGGTCTCCCGCTACGCCGACGAGGTCGTCGTCGCGGCTGCCGATGCGATCGAGGCCGAGGTGCGCGAGATCGCCCCCGACGGCGTCGACGCGATCCTCGACCCGCTCGCCGGCGCCTTCTCCGAGCCGTGCATCCGCCTGCTCGCCGCCAAGGGCGTGCTCGTCCTCTACGGCGCCAGCGCCGGGCCGTCGTTCTCGTTCGGCCCGCAGGAGATGTACCGCAAGAACGCGCGCGTCGTCGGCTACAGCGGCCTGCCCGTCGCCCCGGAGGCGACGGCCCGCTCGATGGAGGCGCTGTTCGCGCTCGTCGCCGCGGGCACGCTCGAGGCCGTGATCGCCGACGAGCTGCCCCTCGAGCACGTCAACGAGGCCGTCCAGCGCATCAAGGACAACCGCGCCGGCGGCAAGCTGCTCCTGACGCCCTAGGCGGCGTCGGGCGCGTCGTCAGCCGCGCGGCGGCGACGGCAGATCAGCGCCGCGATCAGGCGCCAGCCGATCAGGCCCACCCCGAGGGCGATCGTCGCGACGATGATGAAGTCGACCTCGGGCGCGCGGCCCTTCTGGACCGTGCGGATCGCCATGCCGATCACGACGGTGATCAGCCAGACCGGGATCAGGCGGCCGAGGGCGCGCGGGGCGGCGGCGAGGCGTAGCGCGAAGGCGCCGACCACGTAGCCCGCGAGGAACGGCCAGGCGACGGCGAGGACGCCCGCCAGGGCCTCGCCCTCGCCGTGGTTGCGGCGGCCGATGACCGCGAACAGGACGATCCACGCGACGTCGAGGAGGAGCCACGGCATACGATGATGATCGCATGAGCGACCGTCATGAGCCCGCGCTCGTCCTCGCCGTCGGCGGCGGGCTGGCCGCGGTGCGCACGGACGCGGGGGAGGAGCGCCTCGCCAAGTTCGCCGGGCGGCTGGACCGGCGCCCCGTCGCCGGCGACCGCGTGGAGCTCCTGCTCGAGGCCGACGACGGCGGGCGCATCGACGCGATCGAGCCGCGGCGCACCGAGCTGCGGCGGCAGCAGCGCATGCGGTCGGAGGGCGAGCGCGCGATGAAGGAGCAGGTGCTGGCCGCCAACGCCGCGAGCGTGCTGATCGTCGCGTCGATCGCCGATCCGCCGCTGCGGCGCGGGCTGATCGACCGCATCCTCGTGGCCGCGTGGCGCGGCGGCATGGAGCCGCTGCTGGCGATCACGAAGGAGGACCTCGCCGGCCGCGCCGCGGAGGACCCCGACGCCGTGCTCGCCGACTACCGCGCGATCGGCGTCGACGGCGTCGTCGTCGACGTGCGCACCCCGGCTGGCGCCGACGCGGTGCGCGCGCTCCTGGCCGGGCGCACGGCGGCGGTCGTGGGGCACTCCGGCGTGGGCAAGTCGACGCTCGTCAACGCGCTGACCGGCGGCGGGCAGGCGACGGGCGCGATCCACGAGCTGTCCGGCCGCGGCCGCCACACCACGACGACGGCGACGTGGCTCGACACGCCCGGCGGCGGCGCGCTGATCGACCTGCCGGGGATCCGCAGCTTCTCGCTGGCGGGCATCACGCCGCACGACCTCGCCGACGCCTTCGGCGATATCGCCGAGGCCTCGGCCGACTGCCGCTTCAGCGACTGCCGGCACGTCGGCGACGAGGGGTGCGCGGTCGAGGAGCGGGTCGAGCCGGCTCGCCTCGCGTCGTACCGCAAGCTGCTGGCCGAGCTCGAGACCGCCTAGGCGTGCGGTGACGGGGTCGGGCCCCGTCGCCGCAGGTGGGCGTCAGATGCGTCCGAGCGCCTTCTTGATGCGCTCGAGCTCCTGCGACTTCGCCGACAGCTCCTCGAGCTGGGCCTCGAGCTGCGCGACGTGCTGGTGCAGCGCGTCGATCGCGGCGCGGGCGTCGGCCGTGAGGCGCTCGGCCTGGCCGCCGACGGCCTTGCGGGTGGAGCGCGTCGCCGCCTTCGCGGTAGTCCGCACGCCGCCGCCGCCGGGCTGCCGCTTGGCGATGCGGTAGTAGGTGGTCGTGACGGTCGCGGCCGAGCGGCCGGTCTCCTTCGCGACCTGCGCGAAGGCCTCCGTCTTGTTCATCCCGCCGTCGATCAGCTTCTTGACCCGAGCGTAGGTCTCGGGGCCGATCGAGCCGCGGGGCGCCTTGGGGGACGAGCCGGAATCAGACATGCCAGAAGGTTGTCATATCTCACATGCAAATGTCGCAATGCAAATACATGGAGCGGTGAAAATCTCGAGAGGCAAATGGCACTCAGCGTCCGCTTTATTCCACAAGTGCCGGCTGGGGGCGCCGAAGTCGGTCACAATGGGCCCATGCAGCGTCTCCTCCGTCTCGCCCCCGTCCTCGTGCTCGTCGCCCTCGCCGGCCTCCTCGCCGCGTGCGGTGGGAGCGACCTCGCCTCCGACCCGGGCAAGGTCCTCGCCTCGGCGACCCTGCCGCCGCCGGGGCCGAACGCGTCGCAGCTGAAGGCCGAGTTCACTCCCGCATCGGGCGCGTCGTCGAGCACCGGCTCCGACGGCCTGGGCGGCCTCCTGTCGGGGCCGATCTCGATCGACGCGACGTCGCAGGGCGACGCCGCGACGGGCGTGACCGCCGACGCCAAGGTCACCGTCGGGCCGCTCGACATCCCCGTCTCCGTGCGCCAGGACTCGACCGACGCGTGGGTGCAGGTGGGCGGCCAGTGGTACGCGCTCGGCGCGCCGCTCGGCATCGACTTCGCAGCCGTGGCCAAGCCGCTCGCCTCGGTCTCGCAGCTCATCTCCGATCCGAAGGCCACGGCCGTCGAGGACGTCGGCGGGATCTCGTGCGACCGCATCTCCGGCACGCTCAGGCCCGGCGCGCAGATCGCGGACCAGCTCGGCGGCCTCGCGCAGAACCTGCCGATCGACCTGTCCGCGCTGACCAAGGGGCAGGCGCAGATCAGCGTGTGGGTCGGTCGCGACGATCACCAGATCCACCGCATCCAGCTCGACACCGCCGCCGCGGGTCAGGACTCCGGGCTGATGATCGACCTCTCGGTCGTGCCCGCCGACCCGGTCACCGTGACCGCGCCGGCCGACGCCAAGCCGCTCTCCGATCTCGTCACGACGGTGCTCGGCAAGCAGGCCGGCAAGGTCCTCGGCAACGGGAGCCTCGGCGACCTCGGCAAGGCGCTCAGCAGCGGGACGCTCGACCTGGGCAAGCTGCTCGGTGGCGGCGGCAGCGGCGGCCTCGACCTGGGCAAGATCCTGGGCGGGATGGGCGGGGGCTCCACCACGTGAACGAGACGATCGTCGCGTGCGTCCAGATGCACGCGGACCGTCCCGTCGCGGACAACATCGAGGTCGCCGAGCGGCTCGTCGCCAAGGCGGCATCGCGCGGCGCCGAGATCATCTCGCTGCCCGAGCGCTGGAACGGCACGGGCACGGACGACGTGATGGTCGCCGCCGCCGAGCCGCTCGACGGCGAGACCGCGCAGGCGATGGCGGCCTGGGCGAAGCGCCACGGCGTGTGGCTCCACGGCGGGTCGATCGGCGAGGACACGGAGCCCGGCGTGCGCGCGAGCAACACGACGCTGGTCTTCGATCCCGAGGGCAACCGCGTCTCGACGTACCGCAAGATCCACATGTTCGACATCGACGTGGCGGGCGCCGAGGCGCGCGAGTCCGCGGCGAACAAGCCGGGCGATCGCCTCGTCACGTGCGAGATCGCCGGCTGGCCGGTGGGCCTGACCATCTGCTACGACCTGCGCTTCCCCGAGCAGTACCGCGAGCTCGCGCTGGCCGGCGCCGAGGCGTTCATGGTGCCCGCCGGGTTCACGATGGCGACGGGGCGCGACCACTGGGAGGTGCTCCTGCGGGCGCGCGCGATCGAGAACGCGGCCTACGTCATCGCCGCGAACCAGCACGGCTTCTGGGCCGGCAGCGCCCGCTACGCGCGCTCGATGATCATCGACCCGTGGGGCGTGGTCCTCGCCAACGCGGGCGACGGCGAGGCGATCTGCGTCGCCGCGATCGACCGCGAGCGCGTCGCGGAGGTGCGTCGCCTGATCCCCGTGTTCAGCGCGCGGCGGCCCGACTCGTACCGTCTCTGACGGCGGAGTAGGCTGGAGCCATGCAGGCTCCCGGCGGCATCGTGTTCGACATGGAGGGGGTCCTCCACGTGGGGTACCAGCCGCTCGCGGGCGCGTCCGCTGCGCTGGCGGCGCTCGACGCGGCCGGCCTGCCGCACGTGATCCTCACGAACACGACGAGCAGGACGCGCGACGCGATCAGCGCCAGGCTGGCCGAGATGGGGATGGCCTATCCCGCGGAGCGGATCGTGACCGCGGCCTCGGCGACGATCGCCTACCTCCAGCGGCGCCACCGCGGCAAGCGGGTGCTGCTGCTCGCCGAGCGCGGCGCGTTCGACGAGGCCGCGGCGGCCGGCGGGCTGCCGCTGGTGGAGGACTGGCGCGAGGCCGAGGTCGTGTGCCTCGGCGGGCCCGACGACTCGATCACCTACACCCACCTGCAGGAGGCCTTCCGCGCGCTGATGGAGGGCGCCGCGTTCGTCGCGATGCAGCGCAATCGCTGGTGGCCGACGCCCGCCGGGCCCGGCCTCGACGCGGGCGTGTTCGTGAAGGGGCTCGAGTACGCGAGCGGGCGGCGCGCGACGGTGATCGGCAAGCCCGCGGCGGGCGCCTACCGCGCCGCGCTCGCGGTGCTGGGCGCGAAGGCGGGTGACGCGATGATGGTCGGCGACGACCCGGTCGCGGATCTCACGACGGCGCACCGCATCGGCATGCGCACGTGCGTCGTGCGCACGGGCAAGGGCGCCTCCTTCCCGACGCCGTGGCCGACGGCCGAGCTCGACCTGCCGGGCGTCGGCGACCTGCCGGCCGCGCTCGGGCTCTGATTCGCACGCGCGCGTGCACGAATCGTGCGGGCCATCTGGCCGCGCGCCTGCAGATTTCGTGCAGGTTTGGACCCGGGTCCAGAACTGCACGAATCGTGCAGGGACCGGTGCGGGCTAGAGGCCGCCGAACGCCGTCAGGATCGCGCGCGCCATCTCGACGCCGAGCGCGTACTGGTCGACGCGCAGGTGCTCGTCGGGCGCGTGGATGCGGTCGTTCGGCAGGGCGCAGCCCGTCAGCACCGTCGGCACGCCCTGCTGGGCGAGCGCGCTGACGAGCGGGATCGCGCCGCCGGAGCGCGTGACGGCGCACGGCATGCCCGTCGCCGCCTCGATCGCCTCGCGCGCGAGGCGGATCGCGGGGAGCTCCGGGTCGAATGCCGCACCCTCCGCCATGCCGCGCACGGCGAACTCGAGCTCGGCGCCCTCGGGCGCGCGCGCACGAAGGAGCTCCTGCGCGGTCTGCCAGAACGCCTCGGCGTCCTGTCCGCCGACGAGGCGGAACGAGATCGCCGCCGTCGCCTCGCACGGCACGATCGTGCGGTTCTGCCCGGAGTCGCGGCAGGTGATCGCGTTCACGTCGAACGTGGGCATCGCGGTCGTCCGGCGGTAGTAGTCGGCCAGCGCCTCCGGGCCCGCGCTCCGGATGCCCGCGATCGCGAGTTCGCCGGCCGGGTCGGGGAGCGTCGCCCAGGCGGCCTCCTCGACGGGCGAGGCGGGCGCCACGCCGACCATCAGCGACTCGTGCAGGCGCCCGTCGGGCCCCGGCGCGAGATCGGCGATCAGCCGGCTGAGGACGTGCGCCGCGTTGAGGGAGCCGCCGCCGTAGAGGCCCGAATGCGCGTCGCGCTCGCCCGTCCGGACGGTCAGCGTGCCGGTGATCACGCCGCGCACGCCCGCCTCGATCGCCGCGTGCCCGGGCGCGACGAAGCCCGCGTCGAAGACGAGCGCCGCGTCGAAGGCGCCGGCTGGCTGCTGCTCGATCCAGTCGATCACCGAGTGGCCGCCGATCTCCTCCTCGCCGTCGAGCACGATCGTCAGCTGGACGGGCAGCGCGCCGTCGGCGGCGAGGTCGGCGGCGCCGGCGAGCAGCGCGTGGAAGTTGCCCTTGTCGTCGCTCGCCCCGCGGGCGTAGAGCGCGCCGTCGCGGATCGTCGGCTCGAATGGCGGCGTCGTCCAGTCGGCGAGCGGCGCGACGGTCTGCACCTCGTAGTGGCCGTAGAGCAGGACGCGCGGGCCGTCGCCGGTCGACGAGGGCAGCGCGCCGATCACGAGCGGGTTGACGGCCGTGGGCACGACGTCGGCGGTGCCGCCCGCGGCGATGATGCGCTCGCGCACCCACTGCGCGGCGGCCGCGAGGTCGTCGGGCGAGCCGTCGCCCGAGGAGATCGACGGGATCCGGAGGAACTCGCAGAGCTCGCTGATCAGCTCGTCGGTGGTGCGTGCCATGCGGTGGCTCCCATGCGCGGTGTTCGGACGTAGGCTTCGGAGTCGCCGAGGCCGCCCGTGATTGACGAAGACGACGACGAGAACACTAGTGCGCCACCGCCCGAGGCGGTCGCGGGGCTCGCCGCCGTCACGGCCGCGTTCGCGGCGGGCGACGACGTCGCGCAGGTGGCGACGCGGCTCGGCTCGACCGCTTCGGTCGCGGCGCGCTGCGCCGAGGCGGTGCTTCCGCTCGTCGTCGCCGCGCTCCACGCGCGCCGCGCCGACGAGGACCGCGCCGCGCTGTCCGTCGTCGTGGCCGACGACGATCGCGCGCGCGAGCTGGCCGACGCCGTGCAGGCGCTCGCGCCCGGCGTGCCCGTCGCCTACCTGCCGCATCGCGGCGTCGACTGGGGCTCCGGCCTCGCGCCGTCGCCGCACCTCGTGGGCGAGCGCGCCCACGCGCTCTCGGTGCTCGCCGAGAGCGGCATCGTGGCCGTCTCGGCCGACGCCCTCGTCGAGCGCCTGCCCGGGCGCGGCGCGCGGCCGCAGGGCCTCCGCGTCGCCACCGGCGACGCCCATGACCGCGACGACCTCGTCGCGCGGCTCGTGGCGATGGGCTACGAGCGCGTCGAGGGCGCCGTCGACGAGCGCGGCCAGGTGTCGGTGCGCGGCGACCTCGTCGACGTGTTCCCGACGACGGGCGGCGAGCCGGTCCGCATCGAGTTGTTCGGCGACGAGGTCGAGCGCCTGTCGTCGTTCTCCACGCTGACGCAGCGGTCGCTGCGCGCGGTCGAGGCCGTCACGGTGCATCCGGCCAGCGACGGCGACGTCGGCGACGTGCCGGAGCGCCTCGGCGACGAGGGCCCGCACCTGCCGGAGGGCCTCGTCGCGCTCGCGCCCGAGCTGCTCGCCGCGGGGCCGCTCGTCCTGTGGGACGCGCCGGAGGTGCTGGCCGCCGGCCGCGAGCGGATCGACGAGATCGCCGGCACGGCGCGGCGCGGGTACCTGTCGCACGAGCAGCTGACCGAGACGCTCGAGGGCGCGCACCGGCTCGACGTGCTGCCGAGCGGGCAGCCCGTCGCCTTCGAGGGGCACCCGCCCGCGCTCGCCGCGCGCGGCCTCGCCGAGATCGAGCGCGCGCTCGGCGGCCTCGTCGGCCGCGACCTGCGCGTCGTGCTCTCGTTCCCGCATCTCGGTGACGCCGAGCGCGCGATCCGCCAGCTGAAACGCCTCGACGTGGCGTGGCTCGCCGAGGACGAGGCGCTGCCCGAGGAGGCCGGCGTCTACGCCGTCGTGGCGCCACTGCGCCGCGGCCTCGTCGCCCCGACCGCGCGCATCGCCGTCATCACCGGGAGCTCGCTGTTCCGCTCGCGCCGCACCGCGCCGGCGCGCGGCGGCCGCGCGATCGCCTCGTTCGGCGACCTTCGCCCCGGCGACGTCGTCGTGCACGAGGATCACGGCATCGGCCGCTTCGAGCGCTTCGAGACTCGCACGGTCGGCGGCGTCACGCGCGACTACATCGACCTCGCCTTCCGCGGCGACGACCGCCTCTACCTGCCGCACGAGCAGATCTCGAAGCTCACGCGGTACGTCGGCGCCGACGGCCGCGAGCCGCAGCTCTCGAAGCTCGGCGGCAAGTCGTGGCTGCAGCTGAAGGCGCGCGCCCGCGTGGCCGTGCGCGAGATGGCGGGCGAGCTGCTCGCGCTGTACGCCCAGCGGCAGGCCGTGCCGGGCGTCGAGCACGCCGAGCCGGGCGAGCTGCTGCGCCGCGTCGAGGACGGCTTCCCCTACAGCGAGACCGACGACCAGGCGCGCGCGATCGAGGAGGTGATGGACGACCTCTCGCAGGACCGCCCGATGGACCGCCTGATCTGCGGCGACGTCGGCTTCGGCAAGACGGAGGTCGCGCTGCGCGCGGCCGTGCGCGTCATCGAGTCGGGCCGTCAGGTGCTGATGCTCGCGCCGACGACGATCCTCGCCCAGCAGCACGGCGCGACGTTCCGCAGCCGCCTGCTCGACCTGCCGATCCGCATCGAGGTCGTCTCGCGCATGCGCAGCGCCGCCGACTCGAAGCAGGCCGTCGCCGCCTTCAAGAGCGGCGAGGTCGACCTCCTGCTCGGCACGCACCGCGTGCTCTCGCGCGACGTGGTGCCGAAGGACCTCGGCCTGGTGATCGTCGACGAGGAGCAGCGCTTCGGCGTCGCGCAGAAGGAGCTGCTGCGCCAGATGCGCACGGAGGTCGACGTGCTCGCGCTGTCCGCGACGCCGATCCCGCGCACGCTCCACATGTCGCTGGCGGGGCTGCGCGACATCTCCGTGATCGCCACGCCGCCGCGCGGCCGGCGGCCGATCCACACGCACGTCGGCGAGTACGACGACGAGCAGGTGGCGGGCGCGCTGCGCCGCGAGGTCGAGCGCGGCGGCCAGGCGTTCTACCTCCACAACCGCGTGGAGACGATCGAGGAGGAGGCGGCGCGCCTGGCGCAGCTGTGCCCCGAGCTGCGCTTCGGCATCGGGCACGGCCAGCTGACGGAGCGCCAGCTCGAGGACGTGATGGCGGCGTTCCTGCGCGGCGACTTCGACGTGCTCGTGGCGACGACGATCATCGAGTCGGGCCTCGACATCCCCACCGCGAACACGCTGATCGTCGACCGCGCCGACCTGCTCGGCCTGTCCCAGCTGTACCAGATCCGCGGGCGCGTCGGCCGCTCCGACGTGACGGCGCACGCCTACCTGCTCTACCCCGACGCGACCGAGCTGTCCGAGGACGCCCGCGCGCGGCTCGCGGCGCTCGCCGACTACACGGAGCTCGGCTCGGGCTTCCGCGTCGCGATGCGCGACCTCGAGCTGCGCGGCGCGGGCAATCTGCTCGGCGACGAGCAGTCGGGCCACGTCGCCGCCGTCGGCTTCGAGCTCTACTGCGACCTGCTCGCCGAGGCCGTCGCGGACCTGCAGGGCGTGGCGCCCGAGGCGCTCGCGACCGGGCCGCGCATCGAGCTCGCGCTCGACGCCTACGTGCCCGCCGAGTACGTGGGGCTCGAGGCGGTCAAGATG
>JBPCSR010000010.1:0-8676 GCA_051006935.1 Gaiellales bacterium | reverse complement strand
TGGCTGGCGACCACCACGGCACCGAGCGCACCGACGAGCAGCATCGCGGCGACGGCGCCGCCGACGAGCCGCCAGCGGATCGCACGTCGCACGGAGAGGTCGATGCGATCGGCGGTGCGGACGAGAACCCCTCCGCCGAGACCCGCGGCGCGACCACGCTCGGCTACGTCCCGCCAATCGCCGCGCACCCGTGCGATCGCCATCCAGAGGCTGTTCGGCGTGCGGCCTGTCCGGCGACCCGCGTCCACGTACGACACCTGGCGCGTGACCACGCCGTAGACGAGGTCGTCGGGGAGACCCGTTCGCCGCGCGGTGTGGGCGACCGCTCGCTCGACGTCGATGCGGAAGCGCGCGAGGTCGACGGGATCGCGCGCGACGGCGTCGGCGACGTCGGGCGAGAGCGACGCCGGCCGCTCCGTGCGTCGTCGCTGCGTGTCCAGCCGCCAGGCCTCGCGCCGGGTCGCGCCCTCGACCACGAGGTAGGCGACCAGCCCGTCCGCGCCCGCCTGCTGGAGGAGGCGCGCGATCTCCGGGGTCAGCGGCTGCCAGAGGCGCTGCTCCGCCTCCTCGAGCAGGGGCAGATCCCGCCGTTGCGGCTCCTCGCCGGCCGCGAGCCGCAAAGCGAGCTCGAGCGCCCGAACGATGCCGTCGGCGACGGCCTGCTGGCGCTCGGCCGGACAGGTGACGGCTCCGTCGGGCACGGCGTCGGCCAGCGCGAGCAGCGCGGCCGGGCGCGCGCAGACATCGCGGATCGCCTCGGCGGTCAGCCGACTGCCGGCTGCGGTGCGTGCGACGGTCGCCATGCTCAGCGCCGAACCTAGTCGTCAGAGGAATGGCGCCGCGTGCGGCACGTGTCCCCGGTCACACCGGCGGAATGGCGATGTCGCCCAGCGTCTGCACCTCGTGCTCGAGCTCGACGCCGAACTGCTCGCGCGCCCGGCGGCGCGCCTCCGCCATCAGCGCGACGACATCGGCCGAGGTGGCGCCGTCGACGTTCTCGATGAAGTTGGCGTGCTTCTCGCTGATGCGCGCGCCGCCGACCGTGTAGCCCTTGAGCCCGCAGGCCTCGAGGATCTGACCGCTGGTGCGGTCCCCGTCGGGGTTCTTGAAGACGCTGCCGAACGTGCGGGCCTTGCGCGGCTGGGCGGCCGAGCGTCGTCCCTGGTACTCGCGCACGCGCTCGCGGATCGCCGTCGGGTCGTCGGCTGCGAGCGCGATGCGCGCGGCGGTGACGATCTCCCCCGCCACCAGGTCGGAGTGGCGGTAGCGCAGGCCGAGGTCGGCAGCAGCGGCGCGCCGCACCCCGTCGGCGCTGCAGATCGTCGCCTCGACGAGCACGTCGGAAAGCTCGCGCCCGTAGGCGCCGGCGTTCATGCGCACCGCACCGCCCATCGTGCCGGGGATCGCGCAGGCGAACTCGAACCCGCCCAGACCCGCATCCCCCACCTTGCGCACCACGGCGGCCAGCGCAGCGCCGCCGCCGACGGTCGCCCCCGTCTCGTCGACCTCGATGCGCGCCAGATCGTCCTCGAGGCGAAGCACGAGTCCGTCGAAGCCCGCATCGGCGGGCAGGAGGTTCGACCCGAGGCCGATCACGGCGATCGTCTGTCCCGCCTCGCGGGCCCACCGCAGCATCGCGAGGAGCGCGTCCTCATCGCCCGGCAGGCCGAGGTAGGCGGCGGGGCCGCCCGTGCCGATGGTGGTGAAGCGACTGAGCGGGACCGCGCGCTCGATGCCGATCGGCAGCGCGCTCATTCGAGGATCCTCCGCGCGACCTCGTCGACCGGGCCGGCGCCGCAGCAGAGGATCAGGTCGCCGCTGCGGGCGATGCCCTGGATCTCGCGGGCCGCGGCGCCGCCGTTGGCGACGAACACGGCCTTGTTCATGTCGAGCAGCTGCGCGATCCGCCGTGCGCTCGCGTCGGGATCGGGTGCCCCGCGCGCCACGTACGTCTCGAGGACGACGACGCGGTCGGCGGCGTCGAGCGCGGCGGCGAACTCCTCGGCGAACGCCTTGGTGCGCCACGGCATGTGCGGCTGGAACAGCACGACGAGGCGCTTCGGGTCGCGGCCGCGCGCCGCCGCGATCGCCGCGGCGAGCTCCGTGGGATGGTGGGCGTAGTCGTCGACCACCGTGTAGCCGAAGGCCGAGCCGATCACCTCGAAGCGGCGCCCGGCGCCCGTGAAGCGCTCGAGCGCGGCGAAGGCGTCGCCGAGCGGCGCGCCGAGGCGCTCGAGCACGAGCGCGGCGGCGCAGGCGTTGCCGGCGTTGTGCACGCCCGGCACGGCCAAGCGAACGCGCTCGGGGCCGCGGGACGGGCGGAACGCGACGCCCTCCCCGTCGGCAGCGGCGTCGAGCGCGCGCAGGCCGTCGCCGGGGCCCACGCCGAAGCGGGCGACCTCGGCTGCCGGCTCAACGGCGACGCCGTCGCCGAGCACCACGAACCCGTCGGGCGGGATCGAGCCGGCCCAGGCGCCGAGCAGCGCCTCCACGTCCTCGAGCGAGTCGTAGTGGTCGAGGTGGTCGAAGTCGACGTTGAGGATCACCCCGATCGTCGCGGGCAGCCGCTGCACGGACCGGTCGGACTCGTCGCCCTCCACGATCGCGAGCGTCCCGCTCCCGCCCCGGGCGTTCGTGCCGAGCTGGCGCACGTCGCCCCCGACGACGAACGTCGGATCGAGCCCGAGCTCGACCGCGGCGAAGGCGAGCATCGACGTCGTCGTGGTCTTGCCGTGCGCACCGGTCACGACGACGCGCGCCGCGTGGTCGGAGAGGATGCCCGCGAGCGCGTCGGCACGGTGCTCGACGGCCAGTCCGAGCTCGCGCGCGCGGGCCAGCTCGGGCGCGTCGTCGGGAATCGCTCCGGAGACGATCACCCGCTCGCAGCCCTCGAGGTGCGCGGGGTCGTGCCCCTCGCGACACGCGATGCCCTCGCGCTCGAGCGCCGCCGTGAGCGCGCTCCACGCACGGTCGCAGCCCGACACGGCGTCGCCGCGCTGCGCGAGCACGCGCGCGATCCCGCTCATCCCGGCGCCGCCGATGCCGATCAGGTGCACGTTCACGCGCGACTCCCGGCGAGCTCGAGCAGGGTCTCCGCCATCACGCGCGCGGCATCGGGGCGCGCGAGGCCCGCCATCGCCCGCTCCATCGCGACGCGACGCCCGTCGTCGGCGAGCAGGGCGTCGACCGCGGCGCGCAGGGCGGTCGGCGTGAGCTGCGCGTCGGCGATCACCGTCGCCGCACCGGCCGCTGCGAAGGGCGCGGCGTTCAGCGTCTGGTGGTCGTCGGCCGCCCCCGCCCACGGGATCAGCACCGCCGCGCGGCCGGCGGCGGCGACCTCGTAGACCGAGCCGCCCGAGCGGGCCACCACGACGTCGGCCGCGGCGAGGAGCGTCGGCATGGCGTCGCTGAACTCGAGCTCCTCGAACCGCTCCGGCGCGGTGCCCGTGCGGGCCTTGCCGCGCCCCGTCACGAGGATGATGCGGACACCCGGCGGGACGCCGTCGTCGTACGCGGCTCGCAGCGCGTCGTTGATCGGCCCGGCGCCGAGCGACCCGCCGAACGCCACGACCACGCGCTCGTCGGCGCCGATGCCGCGCGCCGCGCGCGCCGCCTCCCGCGTCGTCTCGGAGAACGCGCGATCGACCGGGCGTCCCGTGACCATGAAGGTCGGGGGCTCGCGGCCGGGCACCGGGAAGGCGAGGAAGACGCGGTCCACGAACGGGATCGCGAGGCGGTTGGCGAGGCCGATGCGCGCGTCGGCCTCGCTCAGCGCGGCCGGCAGGCGATGCCGCCACGCCGCCGCGAGCATCGGCCCGGCGACGTAGCCGCCCGCGCCGAAGACGGCGTGCGGGCGCACGCGCCGGATGATCGCCGAGCAGGCGAACGGGGCGGTGGCGGCGCGGCCCAGCGCACGCACGAGCGGGAGACCCGGCCGTCGCGGGAAGCCCGACACCGGGAACGGCAGGAACGGATAGCCGCGCCCGGGCACGAGCTCGGCCTCGATGCGGTTCGGCGTACCCGCGAACGTGACGTCGGCCCCGCGGGCCCGGAGCTCGTCGGCGACGGCGAGCGCCGGCGCGACGTGGCCGACTGTTCCGCCCGCGGCGATCAGGATCCGCACCGGCATGCCTCCAAGGCTAGAGCACCGCGCGGAACCGCTAGGCGCGTGCGGCCTGCCGCTTGGGGGTGGCACGCGGCTTCGTCGGCGTGGGCGCGTCGGGCTTCGGCGCCTGCGCACGGCGAGCGCGCGGGACGAGCTGGGGCTCGCGGCTGATCGCGATCAGGATGCCGACGAGGGCGAGGATCACGAGGCGCGAGGACGAGCCGTACGAGATCAGGGGCAGCGGGATGCCCGTCAGCGGGAGGATGCCCATGACCGCGCCGAGATTGACGATGGCCTGGCCGACGATCAGCGCCGTCGCGCCGGCGGCCAGCAGGCGCTGGAACGGATCGGCCGCGCGCATCGCGATCGTGTACCCCGCCCACGCGAAGGCGGCGAACAGCCCGACCACGATCAGCGCGCCGATCAGCCCGAGCTCCTCGCCGATCACGGCGAAGATCATGTCGGTGTGCGCCTCGGGCAGGAAGTTGACCTTCTGCACGCTGCCGCCGAGTCCGACGCCGAACACGCCGCCGGAGCCGATCGCGATCATCGACTGCACCACCTGGTACGCGCCGTCGGCGCTCTGACCCCACGGGTCGAGGAACGCGAAGATGCGGTCGCGGCGATAGGGCGCGGCGTAGATCAGGACGCCGCCGACGAGCAGCGCGACGCCGATCAGCTGCGCGAGCAGCCACTCGCGGACCCCGGCGGCGATCAGCAGCGCGAAGACCATGATCACGACCGCCAGCGTGGTGCCGAGATCGGGCTGCACCATGATCAGGCCGCACACGAGCCCGACCAGGAGGCCGAGCGGCATCAGGAGCTCCTTCATCGTGTCGGGCGGCTGTCGGCGCGTGGCGAGGAGCGAGGCGACGATCAGGAGCGTGCCGAGCTTCGCGAACTCCGACGGCTGGATCGTGATCGGTCCCAGCGCGAGCCAGCGGGCGGCGCCGTTGGCCGTGACGCCGATGCCGGGGATCCGCACGGCCGCGAGCGCGATCAGCGACGCGACGAACGCGAGCGGCGCGACGCGACGCAGCCAGCCGGCGGGGACGAAGATCATCGCGAGCATCAGCGCGACGCCGGCGACGGTGTACACCACGCCCGACTTGATGAAGTAGAGCGAATCGAAGTTGAACTCTGCGTGCGTCATCGCGTACGCGCTGGAGGCCGAGTAGACCATCAGCTGCCCGAAGACCGTCAGGCAGATCGTCACGATGATCAGCACCTGGGCCTCGATCGGCATCTCGCGACGGGCGCGCGCAGGCGCGCGCTCGTCGGGACGCACCAGTCGCAGGGGATTGACGCTCCGCATCACCGGTTGGTTCGCCGCTCGCGCGGCATCCCCTCCGCGTCTCAGGCGGCGCCGAGCTCCGTCGCCAGCTGGCGAAAGCGGTCGCCCCGCGCGACGTAGTCGGCGAATTCGTCGAAGCTCGCACAGGCCGGCGCGAGCAGGATGTGGTCCCCCGCTCCGGCGTCGGCCGCAGCGCGGCGCACCGCATCGTCGAACCCGGAGCAGGCGACGGCGTCGACGCCGTGCGCCGCGAGCGGATCGGCCATGCGCGTCCCGGCCGGGCCCGTGAGGTACGCGCGCGTGACGCGGCCCGCAAGCGCCTGCGCCAGCGGGTCGAAGTCGGCGCCCTTGTCGCTGCCGCCGAGGATCAGGCGGACGGGCTCGTCGGGGAATGCCGTCAAGCCCTTCAGCGTGGCGTCGACGTTGGTGGCCTTCGAGTCGTTCCAGAAGCGCACGCCGGCGGCCGCACCGCAGTCCTCGAGCCGGTGCGCGACGGGCGCGAACCCGCGGACGGCCGCGGCGATCGCCTCGTCGGAGGCGCCGACGGCGCGTGCCAGCGCCGCGGCCACCGCGACGTTCTCGCGGTTGTGGTCGCCGCGCAGGCGCCCCTCGGCGAAGCCGGCCGCATCGGCGTCGGCGGCCGTCACGCGGACGATCGCGGCGTCGCCCGACAGCCGCCGCAGGTCGGAGGCGCGCGGGTCGTCGTCGTTCAGCACGGCCGTGTCCTGCTCATCCTGCCGCTCGAAGATGCGCAGCTTCGCGCGCTCGTACTCCTCCATGGAGCTGTGGCGGTCGAGATGGTCGGGCGTGATGTTCGTCAGGCCCGCCGCGTCGCAGTGGAAGCTGACGACGTGCTCGAGCTGGAAGCTCGACAGCTCGCAGACCGCGATCGCCCCGACGGGCAGGTGCGGCGCCACCTCGCAGAGCGCGGTGCCCACGTTGCCGCAGACGGCGTACGGGAGGCCGGCCGCATGGAGCATCGCGCCGACGAGCTCCGTGGTCGTCGTCTTGCCGTTCGTCCCCGTCACCCCCACGACGCGCGCCCCGGGCGGGAGGAGGCGGTAACCGAGCTCGACTTCGGACCACACGGGGATGCCGAGCTCCTGCGCGCGCTGGACCACCGGATGGTCGTTCGGCACGCCGGGGCTCTTGATCAGCGCCTCGCAGCCCTCGAACGAGAAGTCGTCCGGCCCCACGACGGGGACCGGCGCGCCTGAGGAGCCCGCCGGGTCGTCGTCGACGAGCGTCACCTCGCGCCCCGCCTCGACCAGCGCCGCGGCGGCGGCGCGCCCGGAGCGGCCGGCGCCGAGCACCACGGGGAGTCGGGGAAGCGTGAGATCGCCGCTCATGCGTACTGGTTGAAGCGCACGTAGTAGAGGACGAAGGCGATCGAGGCGAAGATCGAGGCGATGATCAGGAAGCGGAACATGATCTTCGTCTCGCTCCACGCCTTCATCTCGAAGTGGTGGTGGATCGGCGCCATCAGGAACACGCGGCGCCCGAAGCGACGGAAGCTGATGACCTGGATGATCACGCTGCCCGCCTCGAGGACGAACACGCCGCCGATCAGCGGCAGCAGGAGCTCGGTCTTGGTGAAGATCGCGAAGCCGGCGAGCGCGCCGCCGAGGGCGAGCGAGCCGGTGTCGCCCATGAACACCTCGGCCGGGTAGCTGTTGAACCAGAGGAAGCCGACGCACGCGCCGAGCAGCGCGGCGGCGAGGATCGCGAGGTCGAGCGTCTCATTGGCCTGCCGCTGCAGGTCGAAGAGGCCGGGCCCGCCGACGCGGTCGTCGAGGCCCGGCATCGCCAGCGCCCGCTGCCCCACCTGGAAGCCGATCACGCACATCGCGGTGAACGCGAGCATGGCGATCGTCGACGTGCCGGCCGCGAGCCCGTCGAGGCCGTCGGTGAGGTTCACGGCGTTGGAGGCGCCGACGATGATCAGAAATACGAGCACGTACCACGCCGGGCCGAGCTCGATGTGGATGTCGACGATCGGCAGGAAGATCCGCGTGGAGATGCCCTCGTGCACGGCGACGATGCAGACGATCGTGGCGATTCCGGCCTGCGCGAGCATCTTGTAGCGCCCCTTCAGTCCGAGCGATCGCTTCCGCACGACGCTGAGGTAGTCGTCGATGAAGCCAATCGCGCCGCAGCCGATCATCACCCCGAGCACGGCGAGGCTGCGCGCGCCGTACGACGAGAAGACGAGGTACGGCACGACCGTGGCGATGATGATCAGGAGGCCGCCCATCGTCGGCGTGCCCGACTTCGTCTGATGCCCCTCGGGCCCTTCGAGGCGGATGCGCTGGCCGACGTTGTACCGGCGCAGGAGGTCGACGAAGCGCGGGCCGGCGAAGACGGAGATGAGGATCGCGACGACGCCGGAGGCGAGGACGCTGGTCATGCGCCCGCCTCGAGCCGTTCGGCCAGCTGGTCGGGAAGTCCCTCGAGCCCGGCGGAGCGCGATCCCTTCACGAGCACGCGATCGCCCGATCGGACCAGGCGCGCGAGGCGGTCGGCGGCGTCATCGGCCGTCGCGACCCAGTGCCCGTCGACGCCGCTGCCTGCCCCATCGAGATACGCCCGCGCGAGATCGCCCACGGCGATCACGATATCGACCCCGCTCCGGGCCGCGAGGGCGCCGATCTCCCGGTGGAAGCCCTCGGCATCCGGCCCGAGCTCGGCCATCAGCCCGAGCACCGCGATGCGGCGCCCCTCCGCCGGCAGCTCGCAGAGCAGGCGGATCGCCGCCTCCATCGAGGCGGGGTTGGCGTTGTAGGCGTCGTTGACGACCTCGATGCCGCCGGTCAGCGCGATCGTCTCGCCGCGCCACCGCTGCAGCGGGATGTCGCCGGCGCGCGCGGCCACCTCCCCCAGCTCGAGCCCGAGCACCGAGCACACGGCGAGCGCGGCGGCGAGGTTGCGCGCGTGGTGGCGCCCCACGAGGTTCGATCGCAGCTGGAGCAGGTCGCCGTGCACGAGGTACGTGAGGTCCTGGCCCTGCGGGTCGATGCGACGGTCGACCAGCTGGACATCCGCCCCCGCCTCGTCGCCGAAGGTCACGATCGCACGGTCGGCCGGAAGCAGCGTGTCGAGCAGCGGCTCCGTGAAGGGGATCACAGCGGTGCCGCCCTCGCGCAGCCCGTGCGTGATCTCCGCCTTGGCCTCGGCGATCGCCTCGCGCGAGCCGAGCAGCTCGAGGTGCGCGACGCCGATGTTGGTGATCACGCCGATGTCGGGCGAGGCGAGCGCGCAGAGCTCCGCGATGTGCCCG
>JBPCSR010000009.1:0-6169 GCA_051006935.1 Gaiellales bacterium | reverse complement strand
ACGCGGAGGGCCGCAAGGGCTATCCGGAGGACGAAGAGGTGCTGCCGCTGATCCGCGCCGCCATCGGCGACGAGCTGCTGCGCGACTGACCTAGTGCTGCGTGGCGGCGTGGCGCCGCTCGGCGTCGAGCAGGTACTCGGGCTGCCGGACCAGCGAGAGATCGATCTCGAGCGTCACCTGATCGCCGATCAGCGCGCCCATCGGGTCGAACGTGATGTCGAAGTCCTTGCGGGTGATGCGGCTCGTCAGCATGAGCCCGACGCGGTCATGCCCGTACGGGTCCTTGGCTGTGCCGCCCGACAGCGCCACGAGCTCCATCGGCCGGGTGATGCCGTTGATCGTGATCGTCCCCTCGACGAGGAAGTCGTGCTCGTTGGCCTGCACCCGCTCGAGCGTGAAGACGATGTGCGGATTGACGTCGGCGTTGAGGAAGTCCGGCCCCTTGAGGTGCTTGTCGCGCGCGTCGCTGCCCGTCTGCACGCTGTTGGCCGAGACCGTCGCCGTACCCGAGACGACGCCGTCCTTGGAGGCGACGGAGCCCGCGAGGTCGGCGAACCGGCCGTGCAGCCGCGTGATGCCGAGGTGGTTCACGACGAAGTTGACGCTCGAGTGCTCCGGGTCGATCGTCCAGTGCCCGAACGGCACGAACTGCTCGACCGTCGCGGCATCGGTCGCCGCCTGCGGCGCGGATCGCGAGGTCGCGGCCATCGCCGCGCCTGACGCCGGCGGGTCGGCGGACGCGGTGCCGCCCACGGGCTGCGGGCGCGTCGCGCGGCGTGGTGGGCGCCCGACCCCGGCCGTCAACGGCGTCGCGCGCCACACGCGCGCATGCGGCGGCAGCGTCACGTCGACGCTCCCGGGGAACGCACGGGCCGTGCGGCGGGGATGAGTCCGTCCGCATCGCTCCCGGATCCCAGCGGGGCCACATCGCGTGTCGCCGCCGCCGCAGTCCAGCGCTGCCCGATCCGCCGATGCCGCGTCGTCGGAGCGGCGGGTTCGGTGTGAAGCGCGCTGAACATGACCGGCATTGTCGTACCGGCTGGGAGCGCGGAATCGGCGCGCGACCGCCGAGGCGGTGCGGACTTCTACTGAGGCGACCTGCGGGTCAGTCGGGCATGGGGCCGACGTAGTCGACCTGAGGGCGGATCAGCCGCGGGTAGGCGATCTGCTCGAGCATGTGCGCCGTCCAGCCCGCCGTGCGGCTGACCGCGAACGTCGGGGTGTACAGGCCCGGATCGAGCTTGATCGTCTCGAGCACGGCGGCCGCGTAGTACTCGACGTTCGTGTAGAGGCGCTGGTCGGGCTTGTACTCGTGGAGCAGCTCGAGCGCCGTCGTCTCGACGTGGCGGGCGAGCGCGAGGCGCTGGTCGTCCTCGCCGAGGCGCTCGGCGACCTCGCCGAGGGCGCGGGCGCGCGGGTCGTACGTCTTGTAGACGCGGTGCCCGAAGCCCATCAGGCGCTCCTTGTTCTCGATCTTGGAGCGCAGCCACGGCTCGGCGTTCTCCGCCGTGCCGATCTCGTCGAGCATCGACGAGACGTGGCTCGGCGCGCCGCCGTGCAGCTTGCCCTTGAGGGCGCCGATCGCGCCGACGAGGCCGGAGCCGATGTCGGAGGCGGTCGAGACGATCACGCGACCCGTGAAGGTCGAGGCGTTCATGCCGTGCTCGGCCGTGAGGACGAGGTACGCGTCGAGCGCGCCGACCTGCGCGTCGGTCGGCTCGGCGCCGTTCATCACGCGGAGGTACGCGCGCGCCACGGAGTCGCCGGCCTTGATCGTGCCCGGCGTGACACCGGCACGACGCGCGCCGAGCAGGGCCACGGCGCCGGCGATCGCGCCGAGCGCGGCCTGCGCGTCGGCGAGCGTGCCGCCCTCGTCGAGGTGGCGCGTGGCGCCCCAGGCGCTGATCGCCGAGCGGACGGCGTCCATCGGGATCGCCGTGGGATCGAGCGTGTTGAGGATCCCCTGGTCGTCGGCGACGTGGTTCATCGCCGCGAAGACGGTGTCGCGGAGCTCCTGGCGCTCGGCCTCGTTCGGCAGCCGGCCGGTCCACAGGAGGTACGCGACCTCCTCGAAGCAGTTCTCGCGGACGAGCACCTCGGCGTCATGGCCGCGGTAGATGAGCTGGCCGTTCTCGCCGTCGACGAGGCCGATCTCGCTCGGGCCGATCGAGATGCCCTCGAGGCCGTTGCCGGGGTGCATGCGGGGGTTCGCGTCTGTCGCCATCGTTAATCCTCTAGGGAGCGTTGGTTGAACGGTAGCCGGACTCGCGTAGCCGCGCTCCCGCTCTACCCCAATTCGGATCGCGACGCCGCGCGGATGGAGCCTGGGGGGATCGAACCCCCGACCCCCTGCTTGCAAAGCAGGTGCTCTCCCAGCTGAGCTAAGGCCCCGGACGCGGAGTCACCCCCGCACGCGCCATTGTGACGCGTCGGCGCGACGCCCGCTCCGCCACTACGGTTCCCGCATGACCACGCCCTTCTCCCTCACCGGCCGCACCGCGCTCGTCACGGGCGCCGGCTCCCCCGACGGCATCGGCTTCGCCAGCGCGCGCCTGCTCGCGCAGATGGGCGCCCGCGTCGTGATCGCGTCGACGACCGACCGCATCCACGAGCGCGCCGCCGAGCTGGCTGCCGAGGGGCACGACGTGTCCGGCGTCGCCGGCGACCTCTCCGACGCGGACACGGCAGGCGCGCTCGTGGCATCGGCGATCGGCACCCTCGGCCGCCTCGACATCCTCGTCAACAACGCCGGGCTCGGCCAGACCGGCCAGGACCTCGCGGAGGGGCACCTCGCCGACCAGCCGTGGGCGGCGTGGGAGCGCCAGCTGCAGATCACCCTGCTGACGGCGGTCCACACGACGCGCGCCGCGCTGCCGCACATGCGCGCGGCCGGCTACGGGCGCATCGTGATGGTGTCGAGCGTGACCGGCCCGCTCGTCGCGATCGCCGGCTCCAGCGCCTACGCCACGGCCAAGGGCGGCATGGACGGCCTGATGCGCGCGACGGCGCTCGAGGAGGGCCCGAACGGGATCACCTGCAACTCCGTCGCGCCCGGCTGGATCCACACCGCCTCGTCGAGCGACGACGAGGTCGTGGCCGGCGGCTACACGCCGGTCGGGCGCCCCGGCCGCGCCGCCGAGGTCGCGGCGGTCGTGGGCTTCCTCGCGAGCGACGAGGCGTCGTACGTGACGGGCCAGCCGTTCGTCGTCGACGGCGGCAACACGATCCAGGAGATGAAGGTCGCCGGCGCCGGCCGGTGACGGACTAGCTCTCCCAGTCGAACTCGCCCGATGCCGTCGTCTCGGCCCACCCGGCCTGCTCGGTGGCCTCGGCGATCGGATCCTCGTCCCAATCGAGGCGCACGGCCGGATGCTCGCCGGTCTCCTCCTCCTCGGACTGGGCGTCGGCCTCGGTCTTGAAGAGCGCGTGGTTGTCGAACGGATCCGCCGGGATGAACTCCTCGAGCGGCATGTCCTGCTCGAGCTCGGCATTCCGGCGCTTGAGCGCCAGATGCTCCTCGATGACGGATGCGAAGAGGGTCTGATCGTCGGACATGGAGACTCCGGGTCGCGGCGGGACGGCGATGCGACCGCTGCGCAGTGTACCGCGGGCACCCTGTCAAACGGTGCACACCTGCGGCGCGACGCCAGCGAGTAGGCTCCCCGCCGTGATGGCGCAGGGGATTCCAGACGCTGACGACGCTGCGCGCATCGTCGACGAGGCCATGGCGCTCTGCGGCATCGCGGCCCCGACGTTCGCCGAGCGCGCCCGCGGCGAGGCCGTCCTGGATCAGCTGCACGCGCTGCGTCTCGACGCGCGCTTCGACGACGCCGGAAACGTCGTCGCGCGGATCGGCGAGGACGGACCCGCGCTCGCGCTGTGCGCCCATCTCGACACGGTCTTCCCCGCCGACACGCCGCTCGCCGTCACGCGCGACGAGCTCCGGCTGGTGGGACCCGGCATCGGCGACAACGCGCTCGGCATCGCCGCGCTCCTGCACGTGGCGCGCGAGCTCGCGGTCGCCCCGCCCGCCTCCCCCGTGCTGCTCGCCTTCACGGTCGGCGAGGAGGGCCTCGGCGACCTGCGCGGCGTCCGGGCGCTGCTCGATCGCGAGCCCGTCCGGGCGCTGATCGCCGTTGAGGGCCACGGCGTCGACAGCCTCGCGATCGGGGGCATCGCATCGGTGCGCTACCGGGTCACGGCCACCGGCCCGGGCGGGCACTCGTGGACGGACCGCGGCCGCCCGAGCGCGATCCACGCGCTGATCGCGGCCGGCGGACGCGTGCTCGACGCCGCCCCGCCGGCGGCGATCAACATCGGCACGATCGAGGGCGGCACGTCGGTCAACGCGATCGCCGACCGCGCCGAGTTGCTGATCGACGTGCGCCACGGCGATCCGTCCGTCGTCGCTGCCGCGGCGTCGCGCGTGGAGCAGGCGCTCGCCGTCGATGTCCCCGCGGGGATCGCCATCGCCAGCGAGCAGGTCGGCAACCGGCCGGGCGGCGCGAACGCCGCCGACGAGCCGCTGCTCGAGCAGGCGCGGGCGGCTCGCACGGCCGTGGGCCTCGCCCCCGCCGAGGAGCACCTCGCCTCGACCGACGCGAACGCGGCCCACGCGCGCGGCATCCCCGCCGTCGGCATCGGCATCACGCGCGGCGACAACGCGCACCGCCCGGACGAGTGGATCGCGATCGAGCCGATCGCGCAGGGCGTCGGCGCACTGCTCGCCCTCGTGCGCGCCGCGACCTGACCGGCCCCGCGAACGACGGCTAGACTGGGCGCATGGGCTGGGCCACCATCGTCGTCATCGCGCTGATCGTGATCGTGATCATCGTGGTGTTCGCCACGTACAACGGCCTCGTCCGCGCGCGCAACCTCTGCGACGAGGCGTGGAGCACGATCGACGTGCAGCTGAAGCGCCGCCACGACCTGATCCCCAACCTCGTCGAGACCGTCAAGGGCTACGCCGCCCACGAGACCGAGGCCTTCGAGAACGTCACGAAGGCCCGCGCCGCCGCGATGGGCGCGCGCACCACGCAGGAGGCGGCCAAGACGGAGGGGCTGCTGACGCAGGCGCTCGGCCGGCTCTTCGCGATCGCCGAGGCCTATCCGCAGCTGCGCGCCGTCGAGTCCTTCACGCAGCTCCAGGCCGAGCTGACGAGCACCGAGGACCAGATCGCCGCCGCGCGTCGCACCTACAACGCGAACGTGCAGATGTACACGACGAAACGCCAGCAGTTCCCCGGCGTCCTGCTCGCCGGGCCGTTCGGCTTCTCGCCGCGCGCGTTCTTCGAGCTCGACGAGCCCGCCGACCGCGAGCCCGTCAAGGTCGACTTCTCGTCCTAGCCCGCGATCGGCGCCGGCGCGCGCCGATTGGGTATGCTCCCAGCCCACGGGCCCGTGGCGCAGTTGGGAGCGCGCCTGGATCGCACCCAGGAGGTCGGCGGTTCGAATCCGCCCGGGTCCACTCCTCAGCCGGCATCGCGCCGGCCGAGCCGGAGGGAGGATCCCATGGGCGATCTCGTCGAAGGCCGGGACATCGGCGTCGAGCTGGCCGGGCGCATCATCGCCGCGGCGCAGGCCGAAGCCGAGCGGCAGGGGCTCCGCCTCTCGATCGTCGTCGCCGACCGCGCCGGCAACCCCGTCGCGACGGCGCGCATGGACGGCGCGCAGCTCGGCTCATACGAGATCGCCTGCGACAAGGCCTTCAGCGCCGCCGTCTGGAACGACCGCACCGGCGAGATGGGGAAGATCAGCGTGCCGGGCGAGGGCGACTGGGGCATCGCGACGACGATGCGCGGCCGGATGATCGTCTTCGCCGGCGGCGTCCCCGTCCGCACCGGCGGCGAGCAGATCGGCGCGCTCGGCATCTCCGGGGCGCTCAGCGAGGAGGACGAGGCCGTCGGCCTCGCCGCCCTCGCATCGCTCGACCTCGAGGGCTAGCCCGGCGGACCGGCGCGTGACCGACGTCGTCATCGTCCGCCACGCGATCGCCGAGGAGCGGGATCCCCAGCGCTGGCCGGACGACGGCCTGCGCCCGCTGACCGCGTTCGGCCGGGAGCGGTTCGCACCCGCGGCGCGCGGCCTCGGCACGCTGGTCGGCCGACCCGAGCGCGTACTGGCGAGCCCGTACGTGCGCACGTGGCAGACCGCGGAGATCCTCTGCGCG
>JBPCSR010000008.1:0-3227 GCA_051006935.1 Gaiellales bacterium | reverse complement strand
CGATGACGTACGCCGCGACGCCGGCGCCGGTCGCCGTCTCGGCGATGCGGCCGTTGAGCGGCAGCAGCCGCTGGTCGAGGCGGTCGATGCCCCACGAGGCCGCGGCGATGTCGCGCGTCTTGCCGGCCTCGGCCGGCGTCGCGGCGGCGGAGGCGGCCGAGTCGACGCTGGTGCCGACCGCGTTGGCGGCGGTGACGGTGACCGTGTCCGTGGTGCCGTTGGCGAGGTGCGCGATCGTGCAGCTGGTGTCGCCCGTCGTGGCGCACGTCGCACCGCCGGGAGCCGCCGTGGCCGTGTAGCCCGTGATCGGGCTCCCGCCGTCGGCGGGCGCCGTCCACGTGACGCCGATCTGGGCGTTGCCCGCGATGGCGGTGACGCCGGTCGGCGCGTCGGGCGCCATCGCGTGGGCTGGGTCGACGGCCATGCGCCAGTTGAGCGTGACCGACCCCGTCTGCGCGCCGTAGCCGTCGACGGCGATTTGGTACGTGGCGCCCGCGGTGACCGGGAGCGCGACCGAGCTCCAGTACTCGCGGTTCGGCGTCGAGTGGTCGTCGTTGGCCGCCAGCTGCGTGAGCGCGTCGACCTTCGATCCCGCGTAGACGCCGAGCAGCGTGTCGAAGTCGCTGCCGAGGGTGGTCAGCTCAGCGGTGCCGGTGGCGGGCGCCGTCCACTGGTACCACACCGAGGCGCCACCGCTGAACCCCGCGTGGCGCGGCTCGCCGGCCTCCTTGGTGGCCCCGATCGTGGTGCCGGTGGTCGACCCCGCGAGTCCCGTCAGCGAGGTCGCGTTGGCAAAAGGGTCGTTGGCCGGCCCTGCGGCGAGCGAGATCGGCCGGTCTCGCTCGACGATCGCGGTGGTCGGCGAGGCGCGCAGCGCCGAGGCTTCGGCGGGGGTGAGCTCGACGACGAAGCCGTCGATCGCGTGCGTGAACGTCGTGGTGACGTCGTTGCCCTGCGCGCGCTGGGCGTGGACGGCGCGCTGGAGGCTGGCCCCTGGCTCCATCACGACGACGTAGTCGTGCGTCCCCGCCGCTGCGGCGCCCGAGGCGGCGATGCCGAAGCCGACCAGCGCCGTGGCGATCGCGGCGAGGCCGAAGCGCAGCGGTCGACGCCTGGCGGGGCGGGGCAGGGGGGTTGCGTGAGCGGCGCGCATACGGCGGCGGAACGCCGATAGCGTCCCGGAGAGTCCCGCGCGGGGGCGGGTGGATGTCCGCAGTGTACGGGGGGCGAACCTGCCGAATTCGCGCGTCGACCGAATTCCTTACAGTCCTTTACACTCGCTCGCGCAGTGGCCGTGCCGCCTGTCGCCCCGACTCCGCTCGACGTCGCGCGGATCCGCGCCGACTTCCCGATCTTCGGACGCTCGGTCCACGGGCAGCCGCTCGCCTACCTCGACTCGGCCTCCACGTCGCAGAAGCCGCAGGCCATGGTCGACGCGATGGCCGCGTTCTACGGCACCAGCAACGCCAACGTGCATCGCGGCGTCTACACGCTCGGCATCGAGAGCACCGACGCCTTCGAGGCGGCGCGCGACGCGGTGGCCCGGTTGATCAACGCCCCCTCGCGGCGCGAGGTGGTCTTCACCCGCAACACGACCGAGGCGATCAACCTCGTCGCCAAGACCGTGGGCGCGGAGCGCTGCGGCCCGGGCGACGTGATCGTCACCACGGTGCTCGAGCACCACGCGAACCTCGTGCCGTGGCAGGTGCTCGCGCAGGCGACCGGCGCGACGCTGCGCTTCCTCGACGTCGACGACGAGGGCGCGCTCCAGCTCGACCAGCTCGACGCGATCGCCCGCGAGGGGAACGTGCGGATCGTCGCCGTCACGCACCAGTCGAACACGCTGGGCGTCCGGCCGCCCGTGGAGCAGCTCGTGCGCTGGGCCCGCGCGCAGGGCGCGCTCGTCGTGCTCGACGCGGCGCAGACCGTGCCGAACCGCCCGGTCGACGTGCAGCAGCTCGGCGTCGACTTCCTCGCCTTCTCCGGGCACAAGACGCTCGCCCCGACCGGCATCGGCGTGCTGTGGGGGCGCGAGGCGATCCTCGCCGAGACGCAGCCGTTCCTGACGGGTGGCGAGATGATCCGGTCGGTCGCCCTCGACCGCACGTCGTGGAACACCCTGCCCTGGAAGTTCGAGGCCGGCACGCCCGCCTTCGCCGAGGCCGTCGGCCTCCACGCCGCGATCGACTACCTCGAGGGCGTCGGGCTCGAGGCGATCGACGCCCACGAGCACGCGATCACGGCGTACGCGCTCGGCCGCCTCGCCGAGGTGCCGGGCCTGCACGTGGTCGGGCCGCCCGCTGCGGCGGCACGCGGCGGCGTCGTGTCGTTCGTCCTCGACGACGTGCACCCGCACGACATCGCCGAGATCCTCGACCGGCACGCGGTCTGCGTGCGCGCCGGGCACCACTGCACGCAGCCGCTGATGCAGCGGCTGGGGCATGCTGCGACGGTGCGCGCCTCGTTCTACCTCTATACGACGACCGACGAGGTCGACCGGCTGGTCGACGGCCTCCTCGACGTGCGACGGGTGATGGGGGTCTGAGGTGGACGACCTCTACCGCGAGAACCTGATGGACCACTACCGGCACCCCCGCAACCACGGGACGCTCGAGCATCCCGACTGCGAGGCCGAGGGCAAGAACCCGCTGTGCGGCGACGAGGTCGAGATCGACGTGACCCTCGATGACGGCCGCATCGCCGCGATCCGCTTCACCGGCAACGGCTGCGCCGTCTCGCAGGCGGCCACGTCGATGCTGACGGAGCTCGTCGAGGGCATGCCGGCCGCGGAGGCCGCGTCGCTGCCGTCGCAGGCGATCATCGACGAGCTCGGCATCCCGCTCTCGGCGATGCGCGTGAAGTGCGCGGTGCTCGGCCTCGGCACCCTCAAGGTCGCGCTGCACCGCGGCGCGGGCACGCCGCTCCCGGCGGAGTGGGGCGCCGACGACGAGATGGTCTGGGGCTAGGCCGGCGGGGTCGCGGCGAGCAGGCGATCACCGCGTAGCGCGAGCTCGAGGCGGAAGCGGTCGTCGGCGTGCTGGAGGTCGAGCGCGGTGAGCTTGGCGATGCGCGCGAGGCGGTAGCGGATCGTGCGCTCGTGCACCTGCAGGGCGCGCGCCGTGGCGGCGACGCTGAGGCCCTCCTGGAGCCAGACCGCAGCGGTCTCCACGTACTGCGGGCCGCCGTTGCGCGTCGCGCGCAACGGCGTGAGCGTCGCGTCGACGAGC
>JBPCSR010000007.1:0-22043 GCA_051006935.1 Gaiellales bacterium | reverse complement strand
GACGAGGCGGAGATCGTCGTCGTCACCGCGGACGACGTGACCTTCCGCGCCGTCGCCGACGGCACGGAGCGCACGCACCCCGTGGATCAGGCCGACGACTCGATCGAGGTCGCCGCGAAGGGCGGCTACGACACGTTCATGCTCCAGGAGATCCACGAACAGCCCACCGCGATCGCCGACACGATCGCCGAGCGCTTCCACCACGGTGAGCTCCACCTCGACGGCTTCGGCCTGTCCGACGACGATCTCCGCGAGATCAACCGCGTGCTGATCGTCGGCTGCGGCACCGCGCTGCACTCCGGGCTGGTCGGGCGCTACCTGATCGAGGAGTGGGGCGGCGTGGCGACGGAGGCCGACGTGGCGAGCGAGTGGCGCTACCGCAACGGCGTCTTCGACCCGCGCACGCTCGTGCTCGCCATCTCGCAGTCCGGCGAGACGGCCGACACGCTCGCCGCCATGCAGATCGCCAAGGAGCGCGGCGCCCGCGTGGTGGCCGTGACGAACATCATGGGCTCCGCGATCGCGCGCGCCGCCGACGGCGTGCTCTACACGCGGGCGGGCCTCGAGATCGGTGTCGCGGCGTCGAAGACCTTCACCGCGCAGGTCGCGCTGATGACGCTGATCGCGCTGCACCTCGGGGCCGTGCGCGGCCACCTCGCCCCGGAGGAGGTGGCCCGGATCGGCGCTGAGCTGCGGGAGGTGCCGGAGCTGGTCCAGGAGATCCTCGACGACACGGCGCTCGACGCCCAGCTCGACATGCTCGCCGACCGCTTCGCGCACGACCGCTTCTTCCTCTACCTCGGCCGGCACCTCGGCCTGCCGATCTGCCAGGAGGGGGCGCTCAAGCTCAAGGAGATCTCGTACATCCCGACCGACGCCTACGCCGCCGGCGAGATGAAGCACGGCCCGATCGCCCTGCTCGGCGAGGACACCCCGGTCGTCGCCGTCGCCACCGACAGCCACGTGCTCGAGAAGATGGCCTCGAACCTCGAGGAGGTCCGCGCCCGCGGCGCGCACGTGATCGCCGTCGCCACGGCCGGCAGCACGCAGATCGAGCAGCACGCGGAGCACGTGCTCTACGTGCCACGCACCCGCCCGGAGCTCCAGCCGATCCTCGCGATCGTGCCCCTGCAGCTCCTGGCCTACAAGATCACCGGGCGACTCGGCCTCGACGTGGACCGGCCGCGGAATCTGGCCAAGACCGTCACCGTCGAGTGAGGGACGAGTTGGCGCCGCCCCGGCTGCTGGTCGGCCTCGACCTGATCGAGATCGAGCGCGTCGAGCGCGCGCTCGCCCGGCATCCGCAGCGCTTCCGGGAGCGGTGCTTCACGCCGCGCGAGATCGAGGAGCTCGACCGCAAGCCGCGGCCGAGCGAGAGCTACGCGGGGCGCTTCGCCGCCAAGGAGGCGGTCGGCAAGGCGCTCGGCACCGGCGTGCACTTCACCTGGACCGAGATCGAGGTGGCGGGGCGCGGCAAGCCCGCCGTGACGCTGCACGGCTGGACGCGCGACGTCGCGGCGCGCAAGGGCGTCGTGGCGATCGACGTGTCGATCACGCACTCGCGCACGACGAGCGCGGCCGTGGCGATCGCGATCCTGGCGCCGGAGGCCTAGGACTCGTCGGCCGGGGCGTCGGCCTCGGCGGCCGGCTCCTCGGCGGGTGCCTCGTCGGCCGGGACGTCGGCCTCGGCGGCGGGTGCCTCGTCGGCCTCGGCCTCGGCCGTCTTCTTGGCCGCGGGCTTCTTCGCGGGCGCCTTCTTCCTGGGAGCGTCCTCGACGGGGGCCTCGACGGCCTCCTCGGCCGGCGCGTCGTCGGCCGGAGCCTCGGCGACCTCCGCCGCGGCCTCCTCGACGACGGCCTCGGCGGCCTTCGGCGCCTTGGCAGCGGTCTTGCGCGTGACGCGGCGCTTCTTGGTCTCCTCGACCTGCGGGCCGCGGGCGATCACGCGCGTGGCGCGCGACTTCTTGCGGGCGGCGGTCTTGGCGTGCAGCGCGCGCTTGGCGGCAGCGCGATCGACCAGCGAGACGTAGTGCTGGTGCGCGGCCTCGACGGCCTTCGCATCGCCGCTCTGGACCGCCTCGACGAGGCGGCGGAAGGCCGTCTTGATCGAGGAGCGGTAGCGGATGTTCTCGACGCGCTGACGCTCGGCGACGAGGATGCGCTTCTTCTGCTGCTTGATGTTCGCCATGGATCCTGTGTGTTCACGCGGGGATCGCCCCGCAACGCGGTGGAGGGTAGCAGGGTCCCGAACGCGTCCGCGCAACCGGAGCGCGTGCCATCATCGGGGCATGGCGACCAACGAGGACGCGCCCATCCAGGGCGCCCGCAGCCGGTCGGTCTCGGCCGCGCTGTTCAGCGTCGCCACCGGGATCTCCCGCGTGCTCGGGCTCGTCCGCGAGGTCATCTCCGCCCAGCTGCTCGGCGTCTCGGGCCCCGCCAGCGCCTTCGTCGTCGCCAACAACGTGCCCAACACGGTGCGCTCGCTCGTCGCCGACTCCGCGCTCGGCGCGTCGTTCGTGCCCGTCTTCAACGAGCTGCTCGTGAAGGGCGAGCGCGAGCGCGCCTGGCGGGTCGCCTCGAGCGCCCTCACGCTCGCCACGCTGGCGCTGATGGGCATCACCGCGCTCGGCATCCTGCTCGCACGCCCGCTGCTCGGCCTCGCCAACCTGTCCGGCGAGCAGCTCGACCTCGCGGTCCAGATGACGCGGATCCTGTTCCCGATCCTGATCCTGCTCGGCATCTCCGGGCTCGTGCAGGCGATCCTCAACTCGTTCGACGAGTTCGTCCTGCCGGCGATCGCACCTGTCTTCTGGAACCTCGTCATCATCGCGTTCCTCGTCTACGCCTTCACCGTCCACGACCTCGAGCAGCGCGCGCTGATCCTCGCCGTCGGCACACTCGCCGGCACGGTCGTGCAGACGCTGATCCCGCTGCCCGGCCTGCGCGGCAAGGGCGGACGACTGCGACCCGTGATCGACGTGCGCGATCCCGCGGTGCGGCGGATCCTGATCCTGCTGATCCCCGTCGCGCTGGGACTCGGCCTCGCCAACGTCAATCTCACGGTCTCCACGTACATCGCGACGTACGTCGACCCCCGCTACGCGCCGCGCGCGATCGACGCCGCCTTCCGCGTGTACATGCTCCCGCAGGGCATCTTCAGCGTCGCCGTCTCGACGGTCATGTTCCCGAGCCTGGCGCGCGCCGTGGCCGCCCGCGACTTCACGCGCTTCCGCGGCTCGCTCGCCGACGGCACGCGGCTGATCGTGTTCATGCTGCTGCCCGCGAGCGCGGTGATCGCCGTCCTCGCCGAGCCGATCGTGCAGCTTCTCTTCCAGCGCGGCGCGTGGACGCCGTCGCAGACCCCCGGCGTCGCCGACGCGCTGATCGCCTTCAGCCTCGGCCTCGCGTTGAACGGCGTGATCCTGCTCCTGACCCGCTGCTTCTTCGCCCTCCAGCACGTGTGGGTGGCGACGGCGATCGCGCTCGTCAACCTCGTCGTCGCGGCCGGGCTGAGCCTCCTGCTCTACGGGCCGTGCGGGGTGTGGGGGATCCCGCTGGCGAACTCGCTCGCCAACGTCGTCGTGGTGCCGCTGATGTGGGTGCTCCTGTCCAAGCACGTCGGCGATCTCGACAACGCCGGTGTGCTGCGCAGCGCCCTCCGCTCGCTGCTCCTCGCCGTCGGCGTCGCGGCGCTCGCCTGGGTGGCGTGGGACCTCCTGCGCGCCGCGCTCGGCACGACGCTCCCCGCGCAGCTCGTCGAGGTGGGCGTCGCCATCGCCCTCGCCGTCGCCGCCTACCTCGGCGCGATGCGCCTCCTGCACGTGCCGGAGGCCACGCGCATCATCGGCCTCGTCCGCCGCGGGAGCGCGGAGACGGCGTGATCCGCGTGCTGGAGCGCCTGCCGTGGCCCCTCGACGCGGGGCTGGTGGTGCTGTCCGACTCGATCGGACGCTTCCAGCGGCACCGCTGCACCACCGCCGCGGCCGCGATCGCCTTCCACGTGCTGTTCAGCATCTTCCCGCTGATCCTGCTCGTCACGGCGATCGTGGGGTCGCGCATCCGCAGCGACGACGTGCGGCAGTCGATCACCGATGGCCTGATGAACGCGCTGCCGTTCGACCCCAGCGCCCGCGGCCAGATCGACCACCTCCTGCAGATCGCGAACGCGAATCTCCCGGCGATCGGGCTGATCGGCGCCGTCGCGCTCGTGTGGTCGGCCAGCGGGATGCTCGGCAGCGTGCGCGGCGCGATGGAGCTGGCCTGGGAGGGCTTCGGGGGCACGCGGCCGTTCGTCCGCGGCAAGCTCGTCGACGCCGTGCTCCTGACCGTGCTCGTGACCGTCGTGCTGTCGTCGTTCCTGATCGGGCTCCTGCTGAGCTTCGTCGGCCAGGTGCCGCACGGCGTCTTCGGCAGCGCGGGCACCTGGCACGACGTCGGCGTCATCGTGCGCTCGTGGATCGGGCCGTTCGCGTCCCTGATCTCGAGCATCGTCGTGATGCTGCTGGCCTACAAGTTCCTGCCCCGGCCGCGACCGGCCTTCGCCTACGCGGCGGCCGGTGCGGTGATCGCCGGCATCGTCTTCGAGATCGCGCGCCGCGTGTTCACGATCTACCTCGAGAAGATCGCCCGCTACGACCTCGTCTACGGCTCGATCGGCTCGATCATCGCCTTCCTGTTCTTCGTCTACATCGCCTCGATCATCCTGCTCTACGGGGCGGAGCTCGGTGCGTCCATCCGCCGCGTCGACAACTCCGGCCGCCTGCGACCGCACCGCAAGGCGCAGGGCGGCGACGCATGACCGGTACCCTGTGCCCGTGGACCAGGAGCTGATCCGGAACTTCTCGATCGTCGCGCACATCGACCACGGCAAGTCGACGCTCGCCGATCGCATCCTCGAGATCACCGGCGCCGTCGCCCAGCGCGACATGCAGGACCAGCTGCTCGACTCGATGGACATCGAGCGCGAGCGCGGCATCACGATCAAGGCGCAGGCCGTGCGCGTGCCGTGGGAGCGCAACGGGCGGACCTACCAGCTCAACCTGATCGACACCCCCGGCCACGTCGACTTCACGTACGAGGTGTCGCGCTCCCTGGCGGCGTGCGAGGGCGCGCTGCTGGTCGTCGACGCGTCGCAAGGCATCGAGGCCCAGACCGTGGCCAACGCGCACCTCGCGATCGACAACGGACTCGAGATCGTGCCCGTCATCAACAAGGTCGACCTGCCGGCCGCCTACCCCGACGAGGTCGCCCTGGAGACCGCGGAGTTCCTCGGCGACGACCCCGCCAACGTGGTCCGCATCAGCGCCAAGAGCGGACTCAACGTGGCGGAGGTGCTCGACGCGGTCGTCGATCGCATCCCGGCGCCCGCAGGCGACGCGACGGGGCCGGCGCGCGCCCTCGTCTTCGACTCCGTGTACGACCAGTACCGCGGCGTGATCGCCTACATCCGGGTCGTCGACGGCACGCTCGCGAAGGGCGCGACGCTCAAGTCGATGGCGACCGGGCAGACGCACGAGATCGAGGAGGTCGGTGTGATGAGTCCCGTGATGACGCCCATCGACCGACTCGGCGCGGGCGAGGTGGGGTACGTCATCACCGGCGTCAAGGACGTGGCCGAGATCAAGGTCGGCGACACCTTCACGGACGCGGCCACACCGGCCGTCGAGGCGCTGGCGGGGTACGTCGACGTGAAGCCGATGGTCTTCGCGGGCCTGTTCCCGAGCGACGGCGAGCAGTACGAGGACCTGCGCGACGCGCTCGCGAAGCTGCGCCTCAACGACGCCTCGCTGCTGTACGAGCCCGAGAACTCCCAGGCGCTCGGCTTCGGCTTCCGCTGCGGCTTCCTCGGGCTCCTGCACATGGACGTCGTGCGGGAGCGCCTCGAGCGAGAGTGGGATCTCGACCTGATCGCCACGACCCCGAACGTGCTCTACGACGTGCTCACGACGGCCGGCGACACCGTCGAGGTGCGCAACCCATCCGACATGCCGCCCGCCACGATCATCGAGCATGTCGAGGAGCCCTACGTCCGCGCCACCGTGATCGTGCCGAAGGAGTACGTCGGGCCGATCATGAGCCTGTGCCAGGAGGAGCGCCGCGGCGACTTCGAGAAGATGGACTACCTCTCGGAGACGCGCGTCGCGATTGTCTACGCGCTGCCGCTGGCGGAGATCGTGCTCGACTTCTACGACCAGCTCAAGAGCCGCACCAAGGGCTACGCCTCCTTCGACTACGAGATGATCGGCTACCGCGAGTCGAACCTCGCGAAGGTCGACATCCTGCTCAACGGGGAGCCGGTCGACGCGCTCAGCATCATCGTGCACCGCGACAAGTCATACGAGGCCGGCAAGGCGCTGGTCGAGCGCCTCCGCTCGATCATCCCGCGGCAGTTCTTCGACGTGCCCGTCCAGGCCGCGATCGGCTCCCGCATCATCGCCCGCGAGACGATCAAGGCGAAGCGCAAGGACGTGCTCGCGAAGTGCTACGGCGGCGACATCTCGCGCAAGCGCAAGCTGCTCGAGAAGCAGAAGAAGGGCAAGAAGAACCGCATGAAGTACGTCGGCGCGGTCGAGGTGCCTCAGGAGGCGTTCCTCAGCGTGCTGTCGCTCGACGGCAAGCAGTAGTCCCGTCCACGATGCGGAACGGGGTTCCGCCATCATGTGGCGCGGTCCCGCATTGCGGAATCCCCTACCTCCACGAGGTGGCGCTCGAGATGCGCCGATGTGGGTCGACGCGTAGCGTGGCTGCATGACCACCACCCGCATCATCGGCCTCGGTTCCATGGGATCCGGCATGGCCCGCAACCTGCTCGCCGCCGGCTTCGACCTCGCCGTCGCGGACCTCGACCCGGAGCGGATCGCAGCGCTCGTCGCCGACGGGGCCCACGCTGCACCGCCCGGCGCCGTGCCCGAGGACGTCGTCCTGCTGTCCCTCCCGGCGCCGCAGCACGTCGAGGCCGTGTGCTTCGGCGACGACGGCCTGCTCGGCCGGATGCGGCCCGGGGCGACGCTCGTGAACGCCTCCACGGTGGATCTGCCCACTGCTCGACGCCTCGGAGACGAATGCGCCGCGCGCGGCCTGCTCTACGTCGACGGACCCGTCACGGGCGCCGCGGACGGCGCGGCCGCGGGCGAGCTGATCTTCATGTGCGGCGCCTCCGACGAGGCCATGGCGGCAGCTCGCCCGCAGCTCGCCGCGATGTCGGCCGACATCGTGCACCTCGGCGACGCGCCAGCGGGCACCGCCTCCAAGCTCCTCACCAACCTGCTGTGGTTCATCCACGTCGCCGCACTGTCCGACTCGATGGGCCTGGCCGCGCGCTGCGGCATCGACATCGACCGCTTCGCGGCGCTCGTGCGCGGTGAGAACTGCGCCGCCAACTCCTGGGTGGCGCGTCACGACCTGCCGAACATCCTCGCCGATGACGACGACCCGTCCTTCACGCTCGCCCTGTGCACCAAGGACCTGCGCCTGATCGGCGAGCTCGAGGCCGAGGTCGGCTACGCGAGCGACTTCGCCGCGGCGGCCCGCGCGCGCTTCGGCGCGGCGCTCGACCGCTTCGGACCCGACCGCGGCGAGCTGGCCGTTACGCGCATCGCCGAGGAGGCGGCCGGCACGTCGATCAGGTCGTCGCGCTGACGCAGGCGGTCGCGCCTAGACCCAACGCAGCCAGCGGAACAGGCCGAGCAGCACGCCGACGGTGACGACCAGGACGGCGAGGATGAGCGCGAACGCGATCGCCGTGTGCTGGAACGGCACCGGCACGTTCATGCCGAACAGGTTCGTGACGAACGTGACCGGCAGGAACACCACGGTCAGCACGGTCAGCACCTGCAGGATCCGGTTCTGGCGGTGGTTGATCGCCGTCTCGTTCGTCTCGGAGAGCGCCTCGGCGACCTCCTTGTAGTTCTCGAGCAGGTCCCAGATGCGCTCCGCGGAGTCGACCAGGTCGTCGTAGTAGATGTCGAGGTCCTCGCTGGCGAGGTAGCGCTCGCCGGCGCGCTCGAGCTGGCGCAGCACGGGACGCTGCGGCTTGGTGATCTTGCGGTAGCCGATGATCTCCTGCTTCACGTTCGAGATCTGGCGCACGATCGACTCGTCGGGGTCGCGCTCGAAGAGATGGTCCTCGATCTCCTCGAGCTTGCGGCCGATCTGGTCGAGGATCGGGAAGCAATAGCCGTAGAGCGAGTCGAGCACCTCGTAGAAGAGGTAGCCGGAGCCCTTGCCGAACCACTCGGCGCGCTCCTCCTCGTTCAGCTCGAGCCGGCGGAACACGTTGCTGACCGGCTTCAGCGGCACGTTCGGGATGGTGATCAGGAAGTCCGGGCCGATGAAGGCGTTGACCTCGGCGGGAAACAGCCGCCCGGAGGTCTTGTCGTACCAGGGGAAGTGCAGGACGACGAAGACGTAGTCAGGGTACTCGTCGACCTTCGGGCGCTGGCGCCGCGACCGCACGTCCTCGAGATCGAGCTCGTGGAAGGAGAACTCCTCCTCGAGCCAGGCGATCTCAGCGGGGCCCGGCGACTCCAGCTGGATCCAGCGCAGGCCGCCCGCCTCGAGCATGCTGACGCGCGGCTCCATGACTGCGGGAGCCGACACGGACACGGCGCGGTGCCGGGGTCGTCGGATGCGGGGCATAGGCGGTAGCTGAAGGTGATCGGTGCATTGCGCCCGCACAGGATAGCGCGCAACCGGAAACGCGACCCCTTACGCTTCCCGCATGCGGATCCTCGTCGTCGGAGCCGGCCAGGTGGGCCACGCCGTGACCGCGGCGCTGCACGACCAGCACGAGATCACGATCGTCGACCTCGACGACGTGCTGCTGGCCCAGATCACGAACCGGTACGACGTGATGACGATCGCCGGCAACGGCACCTCGCGCGCCACCCTGCAGCGCGCGGGCATCGAGCGCGCCGATCTCGTGATCGTCGCGACCGACCGCGACGAGGTCAACATCGTCGCCGCGCTGCAGGCGCGCACCCTCACCGAGGCTCGCATCATCGTGCGCACGTCAAGCGCGGAGTATCTCGACGCCTGGCGTCGGGGCGAGCTCCCCGTCGACCAGATGGTCGCCGCCGAGAACGAGATCGCCCAGAGCGTGCTGCGGGCGATCG
Source organism: Gaiellales bacterium (assembly GCA_051006935.1). Taxonomy (GTDB): domain Bacteria; phylum Actinomycetota; class Thermoleophilia; order Gaiellales; family F1-60-MAGs149; genus F1-60-MAGs149. Next base: position 12,930 of record JBPCSR010000007.1, on the reverse strand, counting down.
GGCTCCCCGGCGCGATCCAGACGGCGATGTTCGCCGACGGGCTCGCGGAGATGGTCGAATTCGAAGTGCACGCCGACGCGGCTGAGAACATCGTCGGTCGTCGCATCGCGGACATCCGCATCCCCGACGAGAGCGTGATCGCCTCGCTGATCCGCGGCGACTCCGTGACCATTCCGGGCGGCGCCGACGTGGTGGAGGAGGGCGATCGGATCGTCCTGATCGCCTCGCCCGAGGCGTCACGCGAGTGGTCGCATCGTCTCGCCCGCAGCGGCGTGGCCGACGTCGCCGAGGTCGTCGTGGTCGGCGGCGGGACGACCGGACGCGCCGTCGCGCGGGTGCTCTGCGACCAGGGCTTCACCGTCCGCATCCTGGATCGCGACCCCGGCGTCGCGCGCCGCTGCGCCGAGGAGATCGAGCGCGCGCACGTGTTCTGCGCCGACGCCAGCGATCCGCGCTTCCTCGAGCGCGAGAGCATCGGCCGGGCGGATGCGATCGTGTGCTGCACGGAGAGCGACGAGCGGGACCTGCTGATCTGCCTGCTCGCCAAGTCGATCGGCGTGCGCATCGCGATCGCCGTCGTCGGCAGTCCCGAGCTCGTGCCGATCTTCGAGCAGGTGGGCGTCGACCATGCCCTGAACCAGCGCTTCGAGGTCGCCGAGGAGATCGTGCGCTTCACCCACGACCCGCGCACACGCGGGTTCGCGATGCTCGAGAACGATCGCGTCGAGGTCCTCGAGCTCGAGATCCGCGGGGACAGCGCGTTGATCGGCCGCGCGTTTCGCGAACGCCCGCTCGAAGGGGCGATCGTGGGCGCAGTCGTACGCGGCGGTCGCGTCATCTACCCCCGGGGCGACGACAGCCTCCAGGCAGGTGATACGGCGATCATCCTCGCCGAGGCCGCACGCGTCCACGCGCTCGAACAGGCCCTGTGAGCGCCGTCCCCTTCGTTCGTCCCGGCTATCTGGTGGTCGACCTGCGGGCCGTGCTCAGCATGGTCGGTCGCATCCTGAGCTTCCTGAGCATCACCATGCTCGCGCCGATCGCCGTAGCGGTGCTCTACGACGAGCCGGTGGCGCCGTTCGTCGTCGCACTTGCGGTGGGGCTTGCGGGTGGCCAGGCGCTCGAGGTCGTATGCGGGCGCCGGTCCGAACGTGTGACCGTCCGCGAGGCATTCGCGGTCGTGGCGCTGACGTGGGCGCTCGCGGCCCTCTGGGGCGGCGTGCCGTTCATGGTCGAGGGAGGCGATCTCTCCATGCCGATCGACGCGTACTTCGAGACGATGAGCGGATTCACCACCACGGGCTCGACCGTGATAGTCGACTTCTCGTCCCACGGGCATGCGATCTTCTTCTGGCGGGCGTTGACGCAGTGGCTCGGCGGCATGGGCATCGTCGCCCTTGCGATCGCGGTGCTCGGGCGCACCGGCCCCGGCGGCAAGGCGCTGCTCGAGCGTGAGGCACCCGGCCCGGATTCCGACAAGCTGACGCCCCGGATCCGCGACACCGCGTTGCATCTCTGGCTCGTCTACATCGGCCTCTCCGTCGTGATGGCGGCGATCCTGATCGCGATTTCGATGATCGATGCCCGGCAGGGCATGGGCCTCTACAACGCCGTCGTGCACACGTTCACGACGATGTCGACCGGCGGCTTCTCGCCGGAGCCGCGCTCGATCGAGACGTTCGGCTGGGCCGCCGAGATCGTGATCACCATCTTCATGGTGATCGCGGGCGCGAACTTCGCGCTCTGGTACCTGACGGTCAAGCGCCATTGGGGTGCGGCCCTCCGCGACGGCGAGTTCCGCGTCTACGTGGCCGTGCTGGCGAGCGCCTCGGTCCTGGCCGCAGTCGGCCTGGTCGCGACGACGGACAAGGACCTCCTCTCCGCACTCGGCGAGGGGACATTCCAGATCGTCAGCATGATGACCACGACCGGTTACGCCTCACAGGATTTCGCCGTCTGGGAGTCGTTCTCGCTGCTGGTCCTCTTCCTCGTCATGTTCATCGGAGGCTGCGCCGGCTCCACCGGCGGGGCGATCAAGGTCATCCGCCTGCGCCTCGCCGCCGGCGGCATGCGACGGGACATCGAAACCGCCGTCCATCCCGAGACGGTTCGCGCCGTCCGCGTCAACGGGCGGCCCGTTCGCGACTCCGCGATCCAAGGCGCGACGGTGTTCGCCGGCATCTACGTGGCCGCGTGGTTCGCCGGGACCCTCCTGCTGCTCCTGGACTGCACGCTCCACGGCGTGCAGCAGGGCGTGTTCATGGCGATGGTCTCCGCGGCGACGACGATCGGCAACGTGGGGCCGAGCATCGGCTGGGCCGGCCCGATGGGCAGCTTCGCCGGCTACCCGGCCGAATCGAAGCTGCTGCTCGCGGGTCTCATGTGGGTCGGACGCCTCGAGATCATTCCCGTCTTCGTGCTCTTCACGCGCGCCTACTGGCGTCGCTGAACCACCGCGGCGCGGTACGCTTCCCTCCGGAGCGCCGGGAAGCCTGGTCGGCAACCTCATCGACCCCTGCTCGGATCACCGGAGGCTCACATGGAGCTCGTCACCGCCGCGATCTTCGTCGTCGTACTGATCGCAATCGTCTTGGATTGGATCGATCGGACGAAGCTCGCGCTGCTCGGCGCAGCCGTCATGGTGCTGGTCGGAGGCATCGCCGTGGAACCTGCCATCCACGCCATCGACTGGGCCACGCTGGGACTGCTGCTCGGCATGATGATCCTGATCGCGCTCAGCCAGCGCACCGGCATCTTCGGGTGGGTCGGCATCCATGCGGCTCGTCTCTCCCGCGGTCGCCCGCTGCGACTCCTGCTCCTGATCGGCGGCCTCACCGCGCTCCTGTCGGCGTTCCTCGACAACCTGACGGCGATCCTGCTGGTGCTCCCGATCGCCTTCACCGTGGCGCGCATCCTGCGGATGTCGCCGCTACCGCTCGTGATCACGCAGATCGTCGCCAGCAACATCGGCGGGACCGCGACGCTGATCGGCGATCCGCCGAACATCATGATCGCGGGACATCGTCCGGAACTGGGCTTCGTCGACTTCATCGTGCACCTCGCGCCACCCGCGATCATCGCGCTTGCAGTCGCGCTTGCGCTGCTGCGGGTGATGTTCCGACGCGATCTCCGCTTCGACCGCGCGCACGCGGCGACGATCGCCTCGCTCGATCCGTCCGCCGAGCTGCACGGCTCGCGCGGTCGTCGCGTCGCCTCGATCCTCGTGCTCATCGGGACGCTCCTCGCGTTCCTCGCACATGGCCCGCTCGGGCTCGCGCCCGTCGTGGTCGCCCTCTGCGGGGCGACGGCGATGCTGCTCGTCGCGGATGTCGACATGGAGCACGCGCTCGACGGCGTCGAGTGGCCGACCCTGCTGTTCTTCATCGGGCTGTTCGTGATGATCGGGGCGCTGGAGCAGCAGGGCGTGATCAGCGCCGTCGCGTCGGCGGTCGAGCCGCTGACCGCCGGCTCGCCGACCCGTGAGGCGATGGTCGTGATCTGGGCCGCCGCGCTCGGCTCCGCGCTGGTGGACAACATCCCGTTCACCGCCGCCATGCTGCCGGTCGTCGACCAGATCCAGGGTCCCGAGCTGAAGCCGTACCTCTGGTGGTCGCTCGCGCTGGGCGCGTGCTTCGGGGGCAACGCCACGCTCGTGGCCGCCGCCGCCAACGTCGCGGCGTCGGGCATCGCGAAGCGCGAGGGTCACACGATCTCGTTCACGCGCTTCCTGCTCCACGGCCTGCCGATCGCGCTCGCGTCCCTGGTCATCGCGACGGGCTGGACGGTGTTCGTGCTGCTCTGATGCGCCCGGCAGGATTCGAACCTGCGGCCTCGAGATTAGAAGTCTCTCGCTCTATCCCCTGAGCTACGGGCGCCTGCGAACGGTACCCGGCACGGTCGTATCGCGATACCACGCACACTGATCGCGTGCGATACCCGTACTCCGACATCCTGCGCCTCCCGTCCGTGCCGCGCCTGCTCGGCGCGGCCGTGATCGGGCGCATGCCCGTCGGCATGGGCGCGCTGGCGATCTTCCTGCTGGTGCGCGGCGCGGGCGGCTCGTACTCCACGGCCGGCGCCGCGGTCGCCGCGTCGACGGTCGCCGGCTGCGTCGGCGCGCCGATCCTCGGCCGGCTCGTCGACCGCCATGGCCAGGGCCGCGTGCTCGTGGCCTCGATGCTCTCGCAGTGCACGGCCCTGCTCCTGCTCGCCGCCCTGGCGCCGTCGGGCGGGCCGCTCCTGTTCGGACTGTGCGCGCTGTTCGGCTTCTCGAATCCGCCGCTGGCCGCCGCGATGCGGGCCACGTGGGCCGAGCTGATCCTGGACCGCAGTCAGATCACGCGCGCCTTCTCGCTCGACTCGACCGCGCAGGAGGTGATCTGGATCCTCGGCCCCGTGCTCGCCGCCTCGCTGTCGGAGGGCGTCAGCACCCGGCTGCCCATGGTCGCGATGGCGGGGTTCAGCGCGTTCGGCGTCGTGTGGTTCGCAACCTCGCGCGAGAGCCGCGTCTGGCAGGCGCACCACGAGGGCGAGCGGCACCTGCTCGGACCGCTCACCGCCGGCCCGGTCCGACGCATCCTGCTCTCGATCCTCGGCCTCGCCTTCGCCTGGGGCGCGCTGGAGCTGGCGATTCCCGCCTACGCACAGGAGCACCACGTGAGTCCCGGCGGCCTGCTGTCGATCTGGGCCGTCGGCAGCGTGATCGGCGGCCTCGCGTACGCGGCGCGAACCTGGGGCGGCACGACGCAGCGCATGATGGGCGTGCTGCTGGCGCTCAACCTCGCCGGGTTCCTCGTCCTGTTCCTCGCGCAGTCGCCGCTCCAGCTGGCGATCCTGCTGCTCGTGACCGGCGTCGTGAACGCGCCGGTGATCGCGACGTTCTACGTCCTGATCGAGGAGCTCGCGCCCCCGGGGACGATCACCGAGGCCTTCACCTGGGTCTCGACGACGTTCCTGGTCGGCATCTCCGGCGGCGTGGCGCTGGCGGGAGTCGTGGCCGACGCAGCCGGCCCGCGCGCGGCGTGGTGGCTGGCCGTGGCGGGCGGCGTCTTCGCGGTGCTCACGGTCGTCGTGCGGCACGGCGGGCTCCACGCGCGGACGGCCGTGCGCGGCGAGGCGGCGTAGGCCGTCGCACGCCCGTCTGCGATACGCAGATGTGGCCACCGCCGAGCTCCTCACGCTCCAAGAGGCGGCCGATGTCGTCGGCTGCCACTACCAGACGCTCTACCGGCGCGTCCGGCGCGGGGAGATCCCCGCGCTCGTGGCCGGCGGCACCTACCGCATCGAGCGGGCCGACCTCGACCGCTGGCTGCGGGAGCGCGACGGCGCACGCGGCGCCGTCCCCACTCGCCGCGAACGCGACTGGTCGCGGCAGGTGGACGCGCTGCTGGCGGTCCTCGTCGCCGGCGATGCGGTCGCGGCGCGCAAGCAGGTCGACCGCCTGCTGGACGGCGGCGCGGGCGTCGGCGAGCTGTGCGACGCGCTCTTCGCACCGACGCTCGCCGAGATCGGCGAGCGCTGGCACCGCGACGAGCTCTCGATCGCCGATGAGCACCGCGCGTCGCGGATCATCGAGGGACTGCTCGAGCATGCCGGGAGCGTGCGGCCGAAGACCGGCCCGAAGCTCGGCTCGATCGTCGTCGCCACCGCCGTCGGCGACCGCCATGCCCTCGCCGCCCAGATGGTCGCCGCCGCGCTTCGCGCCGAGGGCTTCAGCGTGCTCTACCTCGGCGCCGAGCTGCCCGCCGACGAGATCGTCGGCATGGCGCGCCGCGAGCAAGCCGACGCGGTCGCGCTCTCGTGCTGCGTCGACGACCACTCCGGCCTCGCGACCACGATCGAGGCGGTCGCCGCGGCCGGGTTCCCCGTGATGGTCGGCGGCAGCGGGATCGGCAGCGACGAGGCCGAGCGGCTCGGCGCCGCGCGCTGCGGCGGGTCGATCGCCGACGCGCAGCGCCTCGCGCGCGAGCTGGTGCGGCCCTAGCCGTCGCTCGAACGACCGCGGTGGATGCGCTCCGCCGTCTCCTCGCGCTGCATGAGGCGCTGCTGCCCGGTCGCCGCCTCGGCGCGCAGGGCGCGCGCCATGAAGGCCTCCTGCGCGAAGATGGCATCCTGCCCCGCATCGGAGGAGCGCCGGAACCACCGGCCCTCGGCGTCGAGCTCCCAGGAGCCGCCGGTGTCGGCCAGCTCGAGGTCGAGCGCCTCGCTCAGGCGCTCCGCGATCGCCGCGTCACGCACCGGCGTGATCACCTCGATGCGGTTGTCGAGGTTGCGCGGCATCATGTCCGCACTGCCCATCAGCAGACGCGTCTCGACGCCGGTCGTGAAGCGGAACACCCGCGCGTGCTCGAGGAACCGCCCGAGGATCGAGATCACGCGGATCGTCTCGGACATGCCCTGCACGCCGGGGCGGAGGCAGCAGATGCCGCGCACGATCAGGTCGACCGCCACCCCCGCCTGGGAGGCGGCGTAGAGCTCCTCGATGATCGTCGCGTCGACCAGCGAGTTCATCTTCATGGTGATCCGGGCGGGTGCGGCGGCGGTGTGCTCGCGCACGCAGCGCCGGATCTCCTGCACGACCTGGTCGCGCAGGTGCATCGGGGCGACCCAGATCGCGTGGAAGCCCTGCGGCCGCGCGAAGCCCGTGAGCTGATTGAAGAGGTCGGCGACGTCGGCGGTGATCTCCTCGTCGCACGTGAACAGGCCGAAGTCCGTGTAGGCACGGGCGGTGGAGGGGTGGTAGTTCCCGGTGCCGATGTGCACGTACCGGCGCGAGCGCCCGCCCTCGCGGCGCACGACGAGCGCCAGCTTGCAGTGCGTCTTGAGGCCGACGCGGCCGTGCACGACGTGCACGCCGGCACGCTCCAGCGCGCGAGCCCAGCGGATGTTGCGCTCCTCGTCGAACCGCGCGGTCACCTCCACCAGGGCCACCGCCTGCTTGCCCTCCTCGGCCGCGACCGCGAGCGCCGGCACGATCGGCGCGTCGCCGCTGGTGCGATAGATCGTGTGCTTGATCGCGAGGACGTCGGGATCCGCGACCGCCTGCTCGATGAAGCGCTCGACGGAGGCGGTGAACGACTCGTACGGGTGGTGCACGAGGATATCGCCCTTGCGGATCTCGGCGAACATGTCGACGGGCGCGTCGTCCTTCGTGACCAGCCGCTCCGGCACCTGCGGCTGCCACTGGGAGAAGCGCAGATCCGGCCGCGGCACGCGCGTGAGCACGTTGAGGCCGCTGAGGTCGAGCGGCGGACGCGTCGCGAACACCTGGCGCAGGTCGACGTCGAGCGCCTCGATCAGCATCGCGCGCATGTCCGCAGGCATCGCCTCGTCGATCTCGAGGCGCACGACATCGCCGAAGCGGCGGCGCGACAGCTCGCGCTCAACCGCCTCGAGCAGGTCGTCGGCGCCCTCCTTGATCTCGAAGTCGGCGTCGCGCGTGACGCGGAACGTGCTGGCCCCGACGATCTCCATGCCCGGGAAGAGCGCGGGCAGACCGTGCGCGATGACCTCGTCGATGCGGACGAAGCGCGTGCCCTGGCCGACCTGGATCAGCCGCGGCAGCACCTCCGGCACCTTCACGCGGGCGAAGCGCGTCTCGCCGGTGGAGGGATCGCGCACCGTGATGCCGACGGACAGCGAGAGATTCGAGATGTAGGGGAAGGGCTGTCCCGGCCCGACTGCCAGCGGCGTCAGCACCGGGTAGAGCTGCTCGTCGAAGACCGTGTCGATCTCCTCGCGTTCGTCGGCCGGCAAGTCGTCGAGCGAGACCACCTGAATGCCCTCGCGGGCCAACGCGGGGAGGAGGTCGCCGTGGAGCAAGTCCTCCAGCTCCACGAGCCCCGTGCGGTAACGCTCGGCGATATCGTCGAGCGTGTCCTGCGGGGGGGTGCCGTCGCCTGGGACGCTTCCCTGGAGCACATGGTCGACCAGGCCCGCCACGCGGACCATGAAGAACTCATCGAGGTTGTTCGCCCAGATCGAGCAGTACCGGACGCGCTCCAGCAGCGGTAGCGAGGGATCGGCTGCGAGCTCGAGAACGCGGTGGTTGAAGTCCAGCCAGGACAGCTCTCGGTTGAACAGCCGCCGCGTGCCGGCGACGACCGGTTCCGGGGATCCAGCCCCAGGCGGGTCCGCGCGTACCTGCGTGTACGGGTCGAGGTCGGCCATCGGACGGCATGGTATCGGTAGCCGCGGTGGCGGCGGCGCCTGCGGCGCCGTGGCCGCCACACCGATACCGCACGGACACGGCCGCCGCACCCCGCGATAGAATCGGCACACGACGATGAGGCGGTGATTGCGGTGGGCGAGCTCGCAGAACGGGATCTCAATGAGTTGCGCAGCCTTCTTGCGGAGGAGGCGCGGCTCGCTGTGTCCGCGGTGACGGATGCAACGAGCGCGCTCGTGGACTGGCACGCCAGCGCGTTCGAGTCGACGCTCGCCGCCGAGGCGGCCGCGCGAGCGCTGTACCTGCGCGTCGATCACGACGTCGAGAGCTTCATCGCCGCGCACGAGGCGAATGGTGATCAGCTTCGCCAGGCGCTGACGATCCTGCACATCAACCGCAGCGTGGAACGCGCCGCGCACAATGCGGCGCGCGTCGCGCACCTGGCAACGCCCCCTCCGCGCCGTGCCCTGCCGGAGGAGGCCGTGATCGCAGACGCCCTCCGCGCGATGGGCAGCCGCGGCGCGGAGATGATCCGCACCAGCATCGACATGTTCGAGCGGCGGGACGTGAATGCGGTGCAGCTGCTCTCGTCCCTCGACGAGGTCCTCGACCGCGAGAACGAGAAGATCGTCGAGACCGTAATGGGCATCGACTCGATCGACGTCGAGCTGCGTCAGTGGGCGATGCGGATGATGTTCGCAGGACGCTGGCTCGAGCGCATCGGCGATCACGCCGTCAACATCGCGGAGCGCGTCACGTCGATGGGGCCGACGCCGGGTCAGAGCCTCAAGGTCACCGGCTGGTAGCGCCCTGCCGTGCCGGGCGGCACGGAGGGGTGAGCGATGGGACTCGAACCCACGACCGCCGGGACCACAACCCGGAGCTACCACCAGCTGAGCTACGCCCACCGTGTATCGCTCGCGCGACGTGCCGGATTGTACAGGCGGATCGGGGGCCGGCAAGTACCATGCAGCCATGGCCACCGTTCTGATCGTCGAAGACGACAAGGTGCTCGCCGACGTCATGCGCAGGCACCTCGCGAGTCGCGGGTACAGCGTCGAGTGGGTTCACGACGGGGATAGCGGCCTCCGCAAGGTCCGCTTCGAGCGCCCCGACGTGTGCGTCGTCGATCTGATGATGCCGGGCACGGACGGGTGGGGCATGATCGAGCAGCTGCGCGCCGAGGGGAACCAGATACCGATCATCGTACTCTCCGCGCGCTCGTCCGAGCACGACAAGGTGCACACGCTCGGCATCGGCGCCGATGACTACCTTGTGAAGCCCGCCTCGATGCGCGAGCTGGCGGCGCGCGTGGAGGCCGCGCTTCGGCGTTCCGGTGGGTCGCTCACCGCAGAGCCGGTGGACGACGAGGATGCGATCGAGGCTCCCGGGATCCGCATCGACTTCCGCACGCACCGCGCGCTGGTCGAGACCGCGCCGAGCGTATGGACCGATGCCAATCTGACCGTGCGCGAGTTCCGCCTGCTCGTGACGCTCGCACGGGACCGCGGACGCGTGCTCAGCCGCGACGAGGTGCAGCAGCGCGTGTGGGGGACGCCGTACCGTCCTCGCGACCGCATCGTCGACGTCTGCGTGCGCAAGCTCCGCGAGAAGCTCGATTCGCGGTCACCGACGTACACCTTCGTGCAGACGCACTACGGCGTCGGGTATCGGTTCGAACCCGAGCCCAAGACCGGCGCTACGCGCTGATCGGGAGGCGCACGCGCATGGTCGTCCCCGAGACGTCATCGGAGTCGGCCGCGACTGATCCCCCATGCGCCTCGACGATGTGCTTGACGAGCGCCAGCCCGAGCCCCGTGCCCTGGCCGGTGCGCGAGGCATCGCCGCGGTAGAAACGCTGGAAGACGAAGGGCAGGTGTTCGGGAGGGATGCCGACGCCCGTGTCGGCGACCGTCAGCACCTCGACATCGCCGTCACGTTCGAGCGACACGTCGACCGCCGCACCCTCGCCGCCGTGAATGAGAGCGTTGTCCACGAGATTCTGTACCACGACCTCGAAGAGGCGAGCGGCGACCGGCAGCTCCAGCCCGGTGGGCACGGATACGCGCAACTCATGACCACGTCCGATCCGCCGCGTGCGCGCCTCCTCGACGATGCGTCGCGTGGTCGCGGCGGCGTCGACGAATCCGTCCTGCACTGCGAGACGCCCACGGTCGAGTGCGGCGAGGAGGAGCATCTCGTCGATCAGCTTGCGGATTCCCTCGACCTCGTTCTCGATCTGCATGACGAAGTCCTCGCGCTCGCCGTCGAGATCGGGCAGCGCGAGCGTCTCGGCAAGGCCGAGAATCCGCGCGAGCGGCGTACGCAGCTCGTGCGAGACGGCGGACGAGAACGTGCGTCGGGCCTCCTCGAAGTCGACCTCCTCGGTCACATCCTCGAGCAGCACGAAGGCGATGTCGTCCAGTCGCACCGCGGTGACGTTGAGCGCGCGCGCGGGTTCGCCCAGCGCTACGCGTTCGGTGGTCACGCCGGTCTCTCCGAGCATCGTGCGGCCGACGATCTCCGAGAGCGATGCCGACACCTCACCGAGATCGCGTCCGACGGCAACGCTCGGGAACTCCCCGGCGCAAGCGGGATTCACGTGCGTGACGCGACTTCGAGCGCCGGTGAGGAGTACGGGGCTGGAGAGGCCGTCCGCGATCGCGGCGGCGACGGCGCCCCTGAGGGCGCGGTCGCCCTCCGCCGATCGACGCGCCTCGGCCTCGACGAGCCCGGCCCGGCGCTGGAGCCCCTTCGCAAAAGCCCACCCGACGGTCGCGCCGAGTGCGATCAGCGCAAGTCCGACGACCATGTCCACGCCGTCAGCATACGACCCCGACCCGAGGCGGTGCCCGTCCCGGCGCGCCGAGCACCGGTTCGTAACCATCCAGGGACCAGGCCGAAACCCACGTGCGGTGCGCACCCCCGTACCCTGCACGTGTGCCGAGCGTCCTCGTCATCGAAGACGACCCCATCCTGGGCAAGGCCATGGCGATGCACCTGCGCCACGCCGGGTTCGAGGTCGATCTCGCCGAGGACGGCGAGCGGGGCCTGCGACGCCTCCGCCACGCCCGCCCCGACGTCGCCATCGTCGACCTGATGCTCCCGGGGCTCGACGGCTGGGCCGTCACCGAGGCGATTCGCGAGGACCACCTCGGCGTGCCGGTGATCGTCGTCTCGGCCCGCGGATCCGAGCACGACAAGGTGCACACGCTCGAGATCGGCGCCGACGACTATCTGTCCAAGCCGTTCGGCATGCGCGAGCTGATCGCGCGGATCGAGGCGCTGCTGCGCCGCACGCGCCTGGTCGCCGCCGCCGAGCCGCGCGGCGAGATGATCGCCGTCGACGGGCTGCGGATCGATCCCGACCTGCGCAGCGCCTTCGTCCGCACGGCGGTCGACCAGGCCGAGGACGAGTGGGTCGACGCCCAGCTGACGCCCACGGAGTTCCGGCTCGTGGTGGCGCTCGCCCGGCAGGAGGGGCGCGCCCTCTCGCGCGACGAGCTCCAGCGGCGGGTCTGGGGCATCCCGTACCGCCACCGCGATCGCACCGTCGACGTCTGCGTGCGCAAGATCCGCGAGAAGCTGGACCGACGCAGCCCGACGCACGATTACGTGCACACGCACTACGGCGTGGGCTACCGCTTCTCCGCCGAAGCGCGCTAACGCCCTCCGCGACGCGGATACACTGGGCGGGTGCTGGAGATCGGTGCCACTCTCAAGAACGCGCGCGAACAGCATGGGCGCTCCCTCGACGACGCCGCCGAGGCGACGAAGATCCGCTCGTCGTACCTCGTCGCGCTCGAGGAGGACGCCTTCGAGCGCCTGCCCGGCCCCACGTACGCCCGGGGGTTCCTGCGCTCGTACAGCGACTACCTCGGCCTCGACCCGCAGGTCCTGATCGACGAGTTCAACGTGCGCTTCGCCGCGGCGCCGTGGGAGGTGGACGACGAGGTGATGTTCCCCCGCCGTCGCACCGCGCGCAGCCCGCGCCGCGGGCGGGAGTCGAGCATCGTGGTCGTCGCCGTGGCCGGCATCCTCGCGATCGCCGTGCTCGTGGTGATCGCGTCGACCTACCCGTCCACTCGCGAGACGCCGGTGCCGGCCGTCAGCGCGGCGACGGTGGTGACGGTCACCGAGGAGGCCGTCAACCCGGTCGCGACCGCCGTGACAGCGCAGACGGCGCCCGACTCGACGTCGGCCGCGGCGCAGGCCGTGGTCTACGTGCGGCCCACCGCCCAGACGACGCTGACCGTGCGCGCGCTCGGCCAGCCCGACACCGCGCAGCCGATCTTCCAGCAGGAGCTCAATCCCGATCCGGCCAAGCCCGACGGGATCAAGCTGCCGCGATCGGCCTCGGGCTACCTGATCCGCCTCGACCGCCCCAACACGATCACGCTGATCGTCAACGGCAGCCCCGTCGTCCCGGGGCCCACCGACACGCTGCTGTCGGTCGATCCGAACGGCCGCGTGGCCGCCGTCTCGCAGTGAGCAGGCGCACCGCCGCCGTCCTCGTGACCGGCTCGGAGATCCTGCTCGGCCGCACGCAGGACCGCAACAGCGGCACGCTCGCGCGCTCCCTCGACGCCCACGGCGTGCGACTCGAGCGCGTCGTCGCCGTCGACGACCGCGAGGAGCACCTGCGCGCCGCGCTCGACGGGCTGCTCGCGGACGGCTACGACCTGATCTGCACCTCGGGCGGGCTCGGGCCCACGCACGACGATCGCACGGTCGCCGTCGTCGCCGAGGCGACCGGGCGCGAA
>JBPCSR010000006.1:0-13814 GCA_051006935.1 Gaiellales bacterium | reverse complement strand
CGGTGCCGATGTAGTTGTGCTTGAGGGCGCGCGCCTCGTCCTGCGCGAGGACGACGACCTGACGGGCCCGCTCTGTGAATCGCTCGAACATGGTTGGCCTCCTGCCCCCTGTTTCGCAGGGCTCCGGCGACCGGATGCGACCCGATCGCCGACTGGGCGCCCACACTACCAGAGGGTGGTGCGCGCCTCTTCGGTCGTGCGAGCCGGCCTGCGGCTTACCCGCGGACCGGGTTCCGATCAGCTGCGCATCGCCGGGAACAGGACGACCTCGCGGATCGTGTCCTGCCCCGTCAGCAGCATCGCCAGGCGGTCGATGCCGAGACCCACGCCGCCCGTCGGCGGCAGCCCGTACTCGAGCGCGGTGACGTAGTCCTCGTCGACCGGGTGCGCCTCCTCGTCTCCGGCGCGGCCGGCCGCGGCCTGCTCCTCGAAGCGCGCGCGCTGGTCGTCAGGGTCGTTCAGCTCGGAGAAGCCGTTGGCGATCTCCATGCCGCCGCAGAAGGCCTCGAAGCGCTCGACGATCCCGTCCGCGCCGGGCTTGCGGCGCGCCAGCGGCGACAGCTCGACGGGGTAGTCGACGAGGAACGTCGGCGCGATCAGCGTGGGCTCGACGAAGTGCGAGAGCATGTGGTCGACGAGCTGCGCCCACGTCTTGTCCTTCGACGTGTCGAGACCGTGCGCCTTGAGGTGCGCCTCGAGCGGCGCCGGGTCACGGCCCGCGGTGATCGGGTTGATGCCCGTCTTCGCCTCGATCGCCTCGCCCAGCGACAGGCGCGGCCACGGCGGCGCGAGGTCGACCTCCTGGTCCTTGATCAGCGCCGTCGTGGTGCCGCGCACGGCGAGCGCGGCGGCGGCCACGATCTGCTCCGTGCGGCCCATCACGTCCTCGCAGTCGGCGTACGCCTCGTAGAACTCGAGCATCGTGAACTCGGGGTTGTGCTTGTGCGAGACGCCCTCGTTGCGGAAGTCCTTGCCGAGCTCGTAGACGCGCTCGAGGCCGCCGACCACGAGGCGCTTGAGGTAGAGCTCCGTGGCGACGCGCAGGTAGAGGTCGCGATCGAGCTGGTTGTGGTGCGTGGTGAACGGCCGCGCGGCGGCGCCGCCGTACAGCGGCTGCAGCACCGGCGTCTCGACCTCGACGAAGGCGTCGTCGTCGAGGGAACGGCGGATGCTCGCGATCATGCGGGCGCGCGCGACGAAGCGCTCGCGGGCCTCCGGGTCCGTCATCAGGTCGAGGTAGCGCTGGCGGTGCCGCACCTCCACGTCCTGCAGGCCGTGGTGCCGGTCGGGGAAGGGCAGGCGGCACGGCGCGAGGAACTGCCACGCGCCCACCTGCACGCTCAGCTCGCCACGGCGCGTGCGGAAGGCCGTGCCGGACACGCCGACGAGGTCGCCGATCGAGACGCCGCGCACCTCCTCGTAGGCCGCCTCGCCGAGCCGTTCGAGCTCGGCGAGCAGCTGCACGCGACCCGAGACGTCCTCGAGGTCGATGAAGGTGACGCCACCCTGGCCGCGCCGGCCGAGCACGCGCCCGGCCACGCGCCACGTGCGCTCGCCGGCCTGCTCGGGTTCGAGCCGCTCCTCCGCGTCGCGCAGGTCGGCGATGCGATCGCGCTCGCCGAACCGATGCGGCAGGGACGCGAAGTCCATCGCGGTCCTAGGCGCGCGAGATCGCGGTGATCTCGTACTTGACCGCGCCCTTGGGCGTGACGACCTCGATCTTGTCGCCCTTCTTGCCGCCGACGACGGCGCGGCCGATCGGCGACTCGTTCGACAGGCGGTTCTGGTCGGGGTCGGCCTCGGCCGAGCCGACGAGCTTGAACTTGAGCTCCCGGTTGCGAGGGCCCTTGAGGGTGACGGTCGAGCCGATGGCGACCTCGCCACGCGGCTGGTCGCCCTTCTCGACGATCGTCGCGTCGCGCAGCTGCTCCTCGAGCTCCGCGATCTCGTCCTCGAGCACCGCCTGCTCGTTCTTGGCGGCGTCGTACTCGGCGTTCTCGGACAGGTCGCCGAACTCGCGGGCCTCCTTGATGGCCTCCGCGATCTCGCGACGACGCTCGGTGGTGAGGTAGTCGAGGCGCTCCTTGAGCTCGCGATACCCCTCGGCGGTGAGGACGACTTCCTTGGCCACGGTGCCTCCGGCAGATCTCGTTCACGACGCCCGCATGGCGCCGAACCCGCGCATGGTACAGGGGTCGCGGGCGATGGGCCTCCGATACCCTGCGGGCATGGCGGTCGACGTGCGCAGCCTCACCGACACCTGGGCGATCGGCGATGTGGAGATCCCGAGCCGCATCGTGCTGGCCCCGATGGCCGGCGTCTCCGTGCAGGCCTTCCGCCGCCAGGGGCGCCGTCATGGCGCCGGCCTCGTGTGCTCGGAGATGGTGTCGGCCTGCGGCCTCGGCCACGGCAGCGAGCGCACGAAGAGCTACCTGCGGATCGCCCGCGACGAGCGCCCGCTCGCCGTGCAGATCTTCGGCGCCGACCCGGTCCTGATGGCCGACGCCGCGCGCATGTGCGTCGACGCCGGCGCCGACATCGTCGACATCAACATGGGCTGCCCGGTCCGCAAGGTCACGAAGACGGGCGCGGGCGCGACGATGCTGTCGCACGGCGCGGAGAACGCCGCACGCGTCGTCGAGGCGGTCGCCAACGCGGTCGCCGTCCCCGTCACCGTCAAGATGCGACGCGGCGAGGACAACGGCTCGCGCGACTTCGCGATCGCGGGCCCGCTGTTCGCGTCCGTCGGCGCGCAGGCGCTGACGCTCCACCCCCGCAGCGCGAAGCAGATGTACACCGGCCAGGCCGACCACGCGCTGACGGCCGAGCTCGTCTCGCTCGTCGACGTCCCCGTGATCGCCTCGGGCGACATCACCTCGCGCGAGCGCGCGCACGCCGTGCTCGAGACGACGGGCTGCGCGGCGGTGATGATCGGGCGCGGCGCGCAGGGCAACCCCTGGCTGCTCGCGTCGCTGGCGCGGGACGAGGAGGTGGAGCCGACCAACGACGAGGTCGTGGCCGAGCTCGTGCGCTTCATCCGCGAGACGGTGCGCGAGCTGGGCGACCAGCGCGCCACCCACTTCCTGCGCAAGTTCCACGGCTGGTACCTCAAGCGCGGCCGCTTCCCGCGGACGCTGCGCCAGGAGCTCTCGACGCTCGGCACCGCGCGCGAGGTCGAGGAGGCGCTGTTCGCCGCCGCGCCCGGCGCGCGGGCGCTGGTCGCGGCGATGGAGGCCGAGCTCGCCGCGCTCGGGCCGGGTACCGATGACGCGGAGCTCGACCTGCCGATCTCCGTCTACGGCGGCGGCTAGGCTGCCACCCGTGTCCGATTCGGTGCGCATCCTCGTCGTCCAGAATGACGACGACAAGCACGCGGGCCGCATCGGCCGGGCGCTCGAGGACGCCGGCGCGGAGCTGGCGATCGCGATGGCCTACGGCGCGATCCCCGACGTCGCGGAGGTCGACGGCCTGCTCGTGCTGCCGGGCCTCGGCGATCCGGTCGACGACGAGCAGGCGATCCACGACGCCCGCGACGCGATCGTCGCGGCGCGCGAGCTGGGACGACCCGTCCTCGGCGTGTGCCTCGGCGGCCAGCTGCTCGCCCAGTCCGCCGGGGCCGAGATCTACCGCTCCACCCCCGAGCTCGGCATCCACCCCGTGCGCACGACGCCGGCCGCGCAGGACGATCCGCTGTTCCGGGGCATCCCGACCGAGTACGAGAGCTTCCACGCCCACGCCTTCGCCTTCCGCCCCGTTCCCGACGCGACCGTCCTGATCGAGAGCGACGCCTGCTGCCAGGCGATGCGGATCGGCGACCGCAGCTGGGCCCTGCAGCTCCACCCCGAGATGACGCGGGAGGGGCTGCACGCCCTGGCCCGCGCGATCGAGTACGACTTCGACGGCGGCATCCTGCCCGAGACGGCGGTGTTCTTCCGCGACGCCGGCGTCGATCCCGTGCGACTGCGCGAGCAGGCCGATGCGCTCGACGAGCTGCACACGGCGATCGCCGCGCAGATCGGCCGGGGCTTCGTGGATGCGTGCCGCAGCGCCCGCGCCGAGCGCGCCAGCTGAGGCCCTAGGCGCAGAAGCGCATCGCGGTGAGCGCGTGCGCCTGCGCGCAGCGCACGAGGCTGTCGATCGAGACGCGCTCCCGCACCGTGTGCGCGGATTCGATGTGGTCGGGCCCGAGGCAGATCGCCGGGATGCCCGCCTCGACGACGAACATCGCGCCGTCGTGCCAGTTGTCGAGTCCGCGAATGCGACCGGCCGCGCCGACGTCGTGCAGCGCGGCCGCGGCCGTCTGCACGATCGGATCGTCCTCCGCGACCGCGGACGGCGGCACGCCGCCGATGTTCCACTCCACGCGCAGCGGATGCTCGTCGAACCAGGGATCGGCGGCGCCCGCGGCGCGGATGCGCTCCTCGAACTCGCGCTCCACGAGCGCGCCGTAGCCGTCCTCATCCGCCTGTTCGGGCAGGTACTGGATGTGGAACTGGACGCGGCACGACTCGGGGTACGAGACGATCCAGGTACCGCCCGCGACCAGCGTCGGCACGATGCCGCCGTTGGCGAGCAGGGGGTGCCCCGGACGCGACGACCACTCCTGCCGCAGCTCCTCGACCGCCGCGAGCACCAGCGGCAGCTTCTCGATCGCGTTGACGGGTCCCCCGTCCTGCCACGGGACGGGTGCCATGCCCGCGTGTCCGGCACGACCGGGGATCACGACCGTGGGCAGCAGGCTGCCGCGGTTGGCGATCCAGAGATCGAGCGCACTGGGCTCGGCGACGATCACGGCGTCGGCGCTCAGCGTGCGCGCCATCGCGAGCCCGCCGCAGCCCGTCGACTCCTCCTCGGAGTCGGTGTTGACGATCACGTCGCCGGCGAGGCGGATGCCGAGGCGTGCCAGCATCTCCGCGGCGAAGACCATGCAGGCCACGCCGCCCTTCATGTCGCAGGAACCGCGGCCGTGCACGAACTCGTCGTCCACGACGCCCTCGAACGGCGGGTGCTCCCACCCGTCGAGGTCACCCGGCTCGACCACGTCGATGTGCCCGTTGAAGATCAGCGAGCGCCCACCGCCGGTGCCGCGGAACGTGGCCGCGAGCTGCGGGCGTCCGGCGAACGTGAAGCCCTCCGGCGTCATCGAGTGGCCGGCGATCAGCTCGGGCTCGGGCTCCCAGATGCGGACGTCGGCGCCGGCGGCGGCGAGGCGCTCGCCGAGAAACGCCTGGAGCTCGGCCTCCTGCCGCGGCGGCGCGCCCGCCGTGTGCGTGATCGTGTCGAAGCGGATCAACGTGCGCAGGAGCTCCACGAGCTCGCCTCGCCCCGCGGCGATCGCATCGCAGACGGCCTGCTCGTGCTCGGTCAGCGCCACGCGTGAACGATAATCCACGTGGCCGTATGCTCCTGGGCATGGCATCGCTCTGGCATCCGTTCGCCGATATGTCGGCGGTCGCCGGCCGCGAGCTCGTGATCGCCCGCGGAGAGGGCTGCTGGGTGTGGGACGCCGAGGGGCGACGCTACCTCGACGGCTCGGCGAGCCTCTGGTACTGCAATGTCGGACACGGCCGCCCGGAGATCCGCGCTGCGATCGACGCGCAGCTCGGTGCGCTCGAGGCCTTCCACGTGTTCGGCGATTTTGCGAACGAGCCCGCGCTGGCGCTCGCCGATCGGCTCGCCGCGTTCGCGCCGCAGGCCGGCTCCAAGGTCTTCCTGACCAGCGGCGGCGGAGACTCGATCGACACCGCGGTGAAGCTCGCGCGCCTGCACCATCACGCGGCCGGCCGCCCGGAGCGCCGCGTCGTGCTTCACCGCACGCACGGGTACCACGGCACGCACGGCATCGGCACGAGCATCCTCGGCATGCCGTACCGCGATGAGTTCGGGCCGCTCGTCGAGGACACCGTCGAGGTCGCGCACGACTCCCTCGAGGAGCTCGCGGCCGCGATCGATCGCGTGGGCGCCGATCGGGTGGCCGCGTTCGTCTTCGAGCCCGTGATCGGCTCCGGCGGCGTGTACCCGCCGGCGCCCGGCTACCTGGAGGGCGCACAGGAGCTCTGCCGACGTCACGGCATCGTGACGATCGCGGACATCGTGATCAGCGGCTTCGGGCGCCTCGGCGAATGGCTCGCCGTCGAGCGCCTCGGCCTCGAACCCGACCTGATCGTCTTCGCGAAGGGCGTCACCAGCGGCTACCTGCCGCTCGGCGGCGTGATCGCCGCACCGCGCATCGCCGAGCCGTTCTGGACGGGTGAGGCGAGCTTCATGCACGGTCAGACGTACAGCGGCCACCCCGTCTGCTGCGCCGCGGCGCTCGCCAACCTCGACCTGCTCGCCGCGGACGGACTCGTGCATCGCGCCCGCGAGCAGGAGGACTGGTTCGCCGCCGCGTTCGCCCCGCTGGCGGATCATCCGCTGGTCGGCGAGGTGCGCGGCGGCATGGGCTTCCTGGCGGCCATCGAGCTCGCACCCGACCTGCTGGAGACGCGCCCCGATGCCGCGGCGGCGTTCTGGCGCGCGGCGCGCGAGGCGGGCGTGACGAGCCGCGGCCTCTGGACCGGCATCGCGCTCGCGCCGCCGCTGACGATCGACGAGGACGAGCTGGCCTTTGCCGCCGAAGCCGTGGCGACCGCGCTCGGCGCGATCGCCTAGCGCTCCCTACTCGTCGTCGGGGTCGGGCGGCAGTTCGAGCTTGATGCGCTTGGCGGTGATCCGCCGCACGGCCTCGTCGATCGACGAGCTCACCTGGCTGTCGGGGTCGAAGCCGAACGCCCGCCAGATCAGGCCGTAGGGCTTGCGCCCGGCCACCCACATCGCCGCGCCGAGGGTCGAGAAGCCGATCGTCGACACCCAGTATGCGTACTCCGCGTTGATGCGGATCATGGCCGCCACCCGCGTCGACGACAGGATGCGCAGCTCCTTGCCCGTCATCAGCGCGAAGACCGCCGAGCCCAGGAGCGCGACGTTCTTGCGGCTGTGGGGGCTCAGCGCGCTGGCGAAGCGCTCGGCGTCGGCACCGTGTTCGTTGAGCGCCACCATCGGGAAGTCGACGACCGCGGCGATGCCGGGATTCGCCCTCGTCCAGGCCAGCGCATGCTCGACCCAGCCACGCAGCGCCGCCTCGCCGTCGGCGCAGGACCGCATCGCGGCCTCCTGCTCCTCGACGTAGCGGGAGTAGCCGAGCACCGCGGCCTCCCAGATGACCTCGCCCGGGCTCGCGAAGTAGTAGTTGACGAGGCTCGGCGAGATGTCGAGCTCCTCGCAGACCGCGCGCAGCTCGACGCCGCGGGGGCCGCCCGTGGCGAGGTGCGCGGACGCCGTCGCGATGATGCGGTCCCGGGTCGACTCACCCGCCTTGGCTTTCGTCCTGCGCGCCACGCGCACCCCTCCGTCTGGAATCGCATCCAGTCTAGGAGATCGTGTCCATCGTGCCAGTGCGAGACCTACCCGGATACGGAATCGCGGGCGGCGCGAACGGCGGCGGCTACGCCGTGGCGTCGATGTTGAGGCGCACGTAATCGGCCTCGAACGGCTCGGGCAGTCCGGCCAGCACGTCGGCGACGAAGGCGCCGCGCTCCACCTCGGGCAGCTGCTCGAGCGCGACGCCGAGGATGACGGAGCCGAGGAAGACCGGCGGCTCCGGCGGCTGCACCGGCGCGTCCTGCAGCCACGCGCGCGCCTCGACGAAGCCGGCCGCCCGCAGGCGGTCCTCCGTCTCCGGCGCGTCGGCGAAGCAGTGCGGGTCGGTGTAGTCCGCCAGCCACGGCTGCCAGCGCGGCTCGCGCATGACCGCCTCGGCGCGGGCCAGGACGCGCGCGATGTTGCCCTTGCCGCCGCACTGCGCCACGAGCCGCCCACCCGGCCGCAGCACGGCGTGCAGGCGGCGGAACAGGCGCTCGTGGTCGAGGATCCAGTGGAACGTGGCGGTCGAGAGGACGGCGTCGACGCGCACGTCGCCGAGGTCGAGCTCGAGCAGGTCCGCCACGAGGATCTCCACGTCGGCACGGTCCCCGAGGCGCTCGCGCGCCGCCTCGATCATCGAGGCCGAGCCGTCGACGGCGATCACGCGCCCCTGCGGCAGGCGCTCGAGCAGCATCTCCGTCACGCGCCCCGAGCCGCAGCCCGCGTCGAGCACGGTCTCGTCGCCGCGCAGCTCGAGCCGGTCGAGCACCGCCCGCCCCCACTCGGCCTGCGGCGTGCCGACGCGGTCGTACGTGCGCCCGTCCCAGGAGCGCCGCGTCACGCGGCGCTCGCGCGTTCCCAGATCACACGCAGCCCGACCAGCGTGAGCTGCGGATCGACCTGCGTGACCGTGGCGCAGTGCTCGGCGATCAGCGAGGAGAGGCCGCCGGTCGCGACGACGGGGCAGTCGGCGGCGCCGAGCTCGGCACGCAGGCGCCCGACGATGCCGTCGACGAGGCCGGCGAAGCCGTACACGGCGCCGGACTGGAGCGAGTCAACCGTCGTCGTGCCGATCGGCGAGGGCGGCGCGACGAGCTCGACCTTGCCGAGCCGCGCGGCGCGGGCGAACAGCGCCTCCATCGAGACCTCGAGGCCCGGGGCGATCGAGCCGCCGACGAAGGCGCCGTCCTCGGCGACGACGTCGAAGTTCGTGGCCGTGCCGAAGTCCACCACGATCGCCGGCGCGCCGACCGTCGCCACGACGGCCGCGGTGTTGGCGATGCGGTCGGGGCCGACCTCGCGCGGGTTCGGCACGCGCACCGACACCCCCGTCTTGACGCCCGGCTCGATCGTGATCGGCGCGACGCCCGACACGCGGGCGAGCACGTCCTCCCACGCCTGCTGGACCGGCGGCACCGTGGTCGACAGCACGCCGGCCGTGATCGCATCCGTCCGGATCCCGCGCGCGGCGAGCAGCCCGCGCAGGACGACCTCGAGCTCGTCGGATGTGCGGAAGCGCGTGGCGATGCGCCACTCCGCGGCGAGCGCCTCCCCGTCGAAGAGGCCGATCACGCTCGACGTGTTGCCGACGTCGACGGCGAGCAGCACGCGGCTAGTCCTCGGCGGGCGGCGTGAAGTCCGGCGGCAGCGTCGTGAAGATGTCGTCCTCCGGCTTCAGCTCCTCCACCGTCACGTCCTGCGTCGTGTGGACCTCGGCGCGCGGGATGATCCGGCTCGGCCGGTTCTTGTCCCACACCCAGACGTCCTCCATCTTGAGGTGGAAGAGCGGGTACGACGGCTGATGCTCGATCTTCATCTCGAGCTTGTTGCAGAGGTACGTCGCCTCCTGCGTGAGGATGCAGTACCGGAAGAGCCCGAAGACCGTGGCGTACTCGCGCTTCAGCGTGAGCTCGAGCTCGGCGTCGTACTCCTCGAGGTCCTCAAGATGCGACACGTTCGACTCCCTGGGTTGCCGGTCGGATCAGGACGGATCGTAGACGAGCCGCGGTTCCCCCACGACGGTCACGCCGTCGGCCGGGAGGGCGTCGAGCAGCACGGCGTACGGCGTGCCGTCGGCGTCGGCCGCGAAGGGCGCGACCTCGACGAGCGGCTCGAGCGCGAAGCGCCGCTCGGCCAGGCGCGCGTGCGGGACCACCAGCCCCGGCGCGGCGAGCGCCACGCCCTCGAACCAGAGCAGGTCGAGATCGAGCGTGCGCGGCCCCCAGTGCACCTCGCGCGTGCGGCCGTGGTCGAGCTCGATCCCGAGCAGGAGCCGCAGGAGCGCGCCGGGGTCGAGCGCCGTCTCGAGCAGGGCGGCGGCGTTGAGGAAGTCGTCCTGCTCGACGCCGCCGACGGGAGCCGTGCGGTAGAGCGACGATGCGGCCTCGACGCGCGTCGACGGATCGTGGTCGAGCGCGGCGAGCGCCGCCCGGAAGCTGGCGGCCACGTCGCCGACGTTGCCGCCGAGGCCTATGCCCGCGCGGCTCATGCGCTGCGCGTGACGGTGACGACGACGTCGCCGAACGGCGCGGCGATCGGCGCGTGCGGCTTGTGGACGGCGACGGTCACGCGCTCGACGGGGAAGGCGTCCAGCAGGTCGGCCGCGATCAGGTCGGCGAGGCGCTCGATCAGGTCGACCGGATCGCCCGTCGCGATCGCGACGACGCGTTCCGTGACGGCCCCGTAGTCGACGGCGTCCTCGAGCGCGTCCGTGTCGCAGGCGCGATCGGAGACGGGCGCGAGCTCGACGTCGATGCGGAAGTCCTGGCCCTGCGCGCGCTCCTCGGGCAGCACGCCGTGGAAGGCGAAGACCTCGATGCCCTCGATGCGGATGCCGAGCTGGCGCGTCACGGCCGCACCGTCGCAGATCCGCGCACCGGACGCAGCACGGCGAGCGCGTCGGCGTGCGGGGCGACGTCGTGGACGCGCAGCATCCACGCGCCGCGCTCGACGGCAGCGAGCCCCGCTGCCACGGACGCGACCGTGCGGTCGCGATCGGGGTCGCCGAGCAGCGCGCCGAGGAAGCGCTTGCGCGACACGCCCACCAGCACCGGGCAGCCCGTCGCGTCTCCGATCGCGCGGGTAGCGGCGAGCAGTGCGAGGTTGTGCTCCACCGTCTTGCCGAAGCCGATGCCCGGGTCGACCGCGATGCGACCCGGATCGACGCCGGCGGCGACGAGCGCATCGACGCGGGCGCGCAGGTGGTCGCCCACCTCGCGCACGACGTCGTCGTAGCGGGGGTCGTCCTGCATCGTGCGCGGCTCGCCCTGCATGTGCATCAGGCAGACGTCGACCTGCGCATCGCGCACGACGTCGACGATGCGCGGGTCAAACGTGCAGGCGGTGACGTCGTTCACCATCGTCGCGCCGGCGTCGATCGCGGCCGCCGCGACGGCGGACTTCATGGTGTCGATCGAGATCGGCACGCCGCTCGTCGCGCGGATGCCCGCGACCACGTCGACGACGCGACGCAGCTCCTCGGCCTCCGTCACGGCCTCGGCGCCCGGGCGCGTGGACTCGCCGCCGACGTCGACGATCGCCGCCCCGTCGGCGACGAGCGCGAGCGCGTGCGCGACCGCCTGCTCGGCGCCGTCGAAGCGTCCGCCGTCCGAGAACGAGTCGGGCGTGACGTTGACGATCCCCATCAGCGCGGGGCCGGGGATCCGGATGACGAGCGCCTCCCTGGCGCGGTAGCCTACGCCGCCGGGGTCAGCGCCGCGGTGCGAACGCGGCCGCGGCGCCGAGCAGGGCGGTCTCGAGCAGCATCGGCAGCGCCACGGCGCCCGACGAGCCGAGGTGGAGCCCCACGCGGAACTCGGGCAGCAGCCCCGCCACCGCGATGACGAGCAGCATCAGCGCCGCCGGCCACGCGCGATAGCGCCACACGAGCGCCACGGGCACCATCGTGATGAACGAGCCGATCGCGGAGATGGGGCCGTACTGGTTCTCGACGTCGCGCAGGGTGATCGGATCGATCAGCTGCCACACGCCGAAGACGACGGCGAGCGCGGTGACGACGAGCAGGATCGGGTACGCGACGGTCGGAGCCTTCCACGCGAGCAGCGACACGAGGAGCATCGGCAGGAAGATCGCCAGCACCAGGCCGAAGCCGGCGAGGCCGCCCGGATCCTCCATCGCGTAGCCCGACGCGAACAGGCCCGCCAGCACGGAGAAGAGGATCGCCCAGACGAGCGCCGCGACCCAGAGCGCGTGCCCGAACGATCGGAGCCCTGTCTGCGCCCCTGCGGCGTCCGCTTCCATACGGCAAGCGTACGGCTTCGTCGGCCCGGTCGACAGCGGGATTCCCTCCGCGCGCCTCCGGGAAAGGCACCCCCGGGGAGTAGCGGCGGTAGGACTCGAACCTACGACACGCGGATTATGATTCCGCTGCTCTAACCAACTGAGCTACGCCGCCGAACGCGGGGATGCTACCCGAACTGCGGCGCTCCCCGGCGCGGCTACGCCGCACGGCACTGGGCCGCGAACATCGACCGCGACGCCGGCGGCTGGACGGCCTGATTGCCGAGGAACTCGCCGAGCACGCGGCGGTTGCCGGCGCCGTCGGGGATCAGCATGTCCTGGCCGTCGAGCGGCGCGGGCGTGCCGCCGAGGTTGCAGCGCAGCCGGGTCGACGCGCGCGCGTCGAGGTAGCCGAGCTGCAGCATCTGCCAGAGCGAGAGGTCGGTCGCGAAGGCGCCGCCGAGCGACGTCGCGACCGTGCGCAGGCGCAGGAGGCCGCCGGGGCTGGCGACCTTCGCGCGCAGCGCCTGGATCACGAGCTGCTGGTGCTGGCCGCGGCTGACGTCGGAGTCGGACGGGTTGAGGATGTTCTTGCGGATGCGCGCGTACGCCAGCGCGTCGGCCCCGTCCAGCGTGATGCGGCCCTTCGGGAACGTGTAGAGCTTCCCGCCGAAGACCGACCGCATGTTCTCCGGATTGTCGATCGTGATCCCGCCGACGGCGTCGACGACCTTCTCGAGCCCGCTGAAGTCCATGATCATCACGTGGTCGATCGGCAGGCCCGTGTACGCGGACACGGTCTTGATCGCCAGCGCGGGGCCGCCGGCCGCGTAGGCCGCGTTGATCTTCTCGTCGCCGTAGCCGGGCACCTCCACGCGCAGGTCGCGCGGGATCGCCATCGTCGCCTCGAGCTGGCGGTTCGGGTCGAACCGCATCACCTGCAGCGTGTCGGAGTTGGCGTGCTCGTCGACCCCCATCAGGAGGATCGTCGTGGGATCCGCCAGGATCGACCCCGACGGCGACAGCGCGGCGCGCGCCCGCGGGTCGAGGCGATCGTTCGCCTGCGAGACCGACGAGCGGACGGCGAGCAGGCCGAGCGTCAGCCAGCCCAGCAGCAGCACCAGCACGACGACGGCGACGGTGATCGCCCAGAAGCGGAACGAGCGCGGCTCGCGGCGCGTGGGGCGCCAGCCCGGGCCCTCGCCGCGCTTCCACCAGCGGAACCGCGGCGGCTCGATCGGCGGCGGCGCGCCGGGAGGCGGCAGCTCGATCGCGCCGCGCCGCTCCGGCGGGGCCTCCGGGATGGCGACGTTGGCGCCGTCGCCGGGGCGCACCCGCCCGCCCTTGTACGTCGTGTAGGGACGATCGCTCACGAACACAGGGTATTCCCCCCTGCGACCGCGTACCCTCCCCTCATGGCCGGACGGCTCACAGTCTGCCCCACGCCGATCGGCAATCTCGACGACCTCACGCCGCGGGTCCGAGCCGCGCTGGGCGCCTGCGACGCGGTCGCGTGCGAGGACACGCGACGCACCGGCCAGCTCCTCCACCTGCTCGGCATCGACGCGCGGATGACGTCGATCGAGGCGCACCGCGAGGAGGCTGCGATCCCAGGCATCCTGCGCCGGCTCGAGGCGGGCGAGCACGTGTGCCTCGCGACCGACGCCGGCATGCCGCTCGTGTCGGACCCCGGCGCCGCGACCGTGCGCGCGGCGATCGCCGCCGGCGTCGAGGTGGAGGTGCTGCCGGGCGCCGACGCCGTGACGACCGCGCTCGTCGCCTCGGGCCTGCCCGCCGACCGCTTCGCCTTCATCGGCTTCCTACCCCGCGCCGCGGGCGCGATCGGCAGGGTGCTCGACGAGGCCGACGCCTGGGGCGTCACGCTCGTCGCGTTCGAGTCGCCGAACCGCCTGCCCGCCACGCTCGCGCTGCTCGCCCGCCGTGCGCCCGACCGCCCCGCCGCCGTGTGCCGCGAGCTGACGAAGGCACACGAGGAGGTGGCGCGCGGGAGCGCGGCGGAGCTCGCCGAGCGCTTCGCCGCGGCGCCGAAGGGCGAGGTCGCGCTCGTGCTCGGCCCCGTCGCGGCGGCCGGCGCCGACACGGCTGCCATCGAGGCCGCGCTGGCCGAGCTGCGCGAGCGCGGGCTCGGCGCCAAGGACGCCGCGCGCCTCGTG
>JBPCSR010000005.1:0-3381 GCA_051006935.1 Gaiellales bacterium | reverse complement strand
GATGGGTATGCGCGGCGATGCCCTGGTCGGCGGCGAACAGGCCGTTGACCGACAGCGAACCCTGCTTCCAGGTGAGACGCCACTGCACCGACCGGTACTCCGTCGCGCCGGGCATGTTCTGGCGCACGATCGCGCCCGACCACTCCATGGTCCCGTTCTTCTTGCCGCCGCGCGACGAGGAGAGGTCGAGCGTGCCGGCGTACATGTCGCCCATCCCCATGCCGCCGCCGTTCATGTCCATGGCGTCGAAGCGGGACGTCTTGCCCCACGTCGTCACGGTCGCGCTGGAGGAGGCGGCGGCGAGGGCGGGGACGAGCAGCGCGGCCGCGACGACGGCGAGGGCGCAGAGCAGGCGACGGGACATTGGGGACCTCCGTGGTTCTTGGATTGAATTCAAGAACGATACCGGTCGAGCTCCTGCCACCCGTCAGTACGCGACGTGCACGAGCGTGAGCCCGTGCGGCGCGGCGGTCCAGCCGGCCTCGTCGCGCGGGCGCCCCCCGAGCAGGCCCGCGAACGCGTCGGGGTCGGTGCCGCGGTCGCCGCGGGCCGTCTCGATCATCGTGCCGACGAGCGTGCGGACCATGTGGCGCAGGAACGCATTGGCCGTCACCTGGAACTGCAGTCCCGTCTCGGTATCGACCCAGCGCGCCGCGAGGACGGTGCGCGTGAACGTCCGGTGCTGCGTCTCGGCCGGGGTGAAGGCGGTGAAGTCGTGCTCGCCGACGAGCTCGGCAGCGAAGCGGTCGAGCAACGCGCGGTCGAGCGGACGGGGCTCGTGCAGCTCGCGCAGGCTGCGCAGCGGATCGCGCAGCGGGCCGCAGCGCACGTCGTACGTGTACGAGCGGCTGCGTGCGGAGAAGCGCGCGCTGAATTCGTCGGGCGCGTCCTCGGCGGCGAGCACCGCGACGTCGTCGGGCAGCGCGTCGTTGAGCGCGCGCACGAGCGACGCGGTCGGCGGCCCGCCCGCCCGGGTGAACGAGACGACCTGGCCCGTGGCGTGCACGCCCGAGTCGGTGCGACCCGCCACCACGATCTCGCCCCGCTCCGCGTGGAGGCTTTCGATCGCGCGCGTCAGCTCGCCCTCGACGGTGCGCCCGTGCGACTGGAGGGCCCAGCCCATGAACGCGCTGCCGTCATACGCGACGCGCAGCCGCGTGTTCACCATCGCGGCGGATCGAACCGGTCGATCAGCTGCGCGACGCCACCCCCACGCGCGACGATCACGAGGCATCCGATCACGAGCAGCGCGCTGCCGAAGAGCGGCGCGCCGCCGTCCACGCGACCGGCCGTCGCCACCACCACGAGCATGACGATCAGCAGCACGAGCGCGCACAGCCGGCTGGCGATGCCGAGCACGAGGCCGATCCCGCCGAGCAGAAGCAGCAGCACGCCGAGCCAGATCGCGAGCGACGGCGCAGGCAGCCCCCAGTCGGCGGCGTGCGCGGCGACGGTCGCGTGCGCGAAGCCGTTCAGCACCGCCACGAGCACGGCGGCCACGCCCACGAGCACCCGCACGAACAGCAGGACGACCCCCGCGCGACCCGCCACCGGCCGGCCCTGCGCGGGCAGCCCGTACTCGATCAGGCTCGGTCCGCCGCGGGGCGCGTCCATGGCCGCGGCCTAGGCGTCGCCGGCGTCGGCGGAATCGATGCGCGTGCCCTCGATCACGGCGCGCAGCTCGGACTCGAGCGCGTCATAGGCGGCCGACGGCACCGTGCAGACGATCGCGTAGCCGTCGCCGCCGATCGTCGTGAGGCCCACCATCTGGCGGAGCCGGAGGCCGGCGGCCTCCCACTCGACGACGCGCAGATGCGCGGGCGCGCCCGAGATCTCGATGTGCTCGATCGCCTTGGCCTCGCGGACGGGCACCTGGTCGGCGAGCTTCTGCACCCAGCCGCTGGAGAATCCGCCGAGACCCATGTTCGCGCAGAGCGCCTCGCGGGTGACGACGACGTTCGGCTGCGCGCCCTCCGTCGGCGGGCCGACGAGGGTGAGCACCGTGCGATCCTCCCAGCCGCTGGGCTGCGGGATCGTGACCGGGCCCGACGTGACGCGCGCGGTGTCGCTCATGCCGGACGCACCCACCCCGAGAGGCTCAGTCGACCCACTCGAGGATCGCCATCTCGGCGTTGTCCCCGGAGCGCGGGCCGAGCTTGACGATCCGCGTGTAGCCGCCCTGGCGCTCGGTGAAGCGCGGCGCGACATCGGCGAACAGCGCGTGGACGACGTCGCCGCTGCGCAGGTAGGCCTTGGCCTGGCGCCGGGCGTGCAGGTCGCCGCGCTTGCCGAGCGTGACCATCTTCTCGGCGATCGGACGAACCTCCTTGGCCTTCGCCAGGGTGGTCGTGATGCGCCCGTGCTCGACGAGCGAGCCGGTCAGGTTCGCGTAGAGCGCCTTGCGGTGGGCCGAGTCGCGGCCCAGGGTGCGTCCCTTGCGCTGGTGCCGCATTCCGCTACCCCTCGTCTCCGCGCAGACGCAGGCCGTGGGCGCCGAGGGCGGCGCGGATCTCGTCGATCGACTTGCGTCCGAAGTTCGGGATCGCCGCCAGATCGCGGTCGGACTTGGCGACGAGGTCGCCGACCGTCTCGATGCCGACGCGCTTGAGGCAGTTGTACGAGCGGACGCCCAGCTCGAGCTCCTCGATCAGGATGTGCTCCATGCCGTTGGTCGGCGCGACGTCGTACTCCGGCACCGCGCGCTCGAGGCTGCGGGCCAGCTCGGCCGTGTCCATGTTGGCGAAGATGTTGAGCTGGCGGATGAGGATCTCCGCGGCGGCCGTGACGGCCTCCTTCGGATCGACCGCGCCGTTCGTCTTGACGTGCAGCGTCAGCTTGTCGAAGTCCGTGTCGGACCCGACGCGCGCCGGCTCCACCGTGTAGGTGACGCGGCGGACGGGCGAGAAGATCGAGTCGACGGGGATCACGCCGATCGTGGTCTCGTAGTCCTTGTTCTCGCTGGCGGGCACGTAGCCGCGGCCGCGGCCGATGGTCAGCGACATCTCGAGCTTCGACTTCGCGGCGAGATTGCAGATCACGAGGTCCTTGTTGAGGATCTCGACCGGGCCGGCGATGGCGAGGTCGCCCGCCGTCACGACGCCGGGGCCGGACTTGACGATGTCGGCCTCGACCTCGGGGGAGTCGTCCTCCATCTTGAGCACGAGGCCCTTGAGGTTGAGGATCATGTCCGTGACGTCCTCGCGGACGCCCGGGATCGTCGTGAACTCGTGCTGCGCGCCCTCGATGCGGACGCTGGTGACCGCGGCGCCCTCGAGCGAGGACAGGAGGACGCGGCGCAGCGAGTTGCCGAACGTGTAGCCGAAGCCCCGCTCGAGCGGTTCGACGACGAACACGCCCTCGGTCGCGGAGACCTCCTCGTGG
>JBPCSR010000004.1:0-17096 GCA_051006935.1 Gaiellales bacterium | reverse complement strand
GACGCCGGAGCAGTACGCCGTGCTCCGCGAGCAGGGGACCGAGGCGCCGTTCACGGGCGCCTACTGGGACGACCACGAGCCCGGCATGTACACGTGCGCGGGCTGCGGCACGCCGCTCTTCTCGTCCGACGACAAGTTCGACAGCCAGAGCGGGTGGCCCAGCTTCACCCGACCCGTGGTGGAGGACAGCATCGGCGCGCGCGAGGACGCGAGCCACGGGATGCGTCGCATCGAGGTCGTCTGCCGCGCCTGCGGCGGCCACCTCGGCCACGTCTTCCCCGACGGTCCGGAGCCGACCGGCCTGCACTACTGCATCAACTCCTGCGCGCTCCAGCGCGAGGCGGTGGAGGGATGACCGCGGACCGGGGGATTGTGCGGATCGTGGCGACTTTGACATCGGTGGGGCAGGAGCCCCAAGATACCGTCGTGACTGGAGGGAATGCCCGTGGCTGAGAACGGATCCGATCGCGCTGGCGTGTCGTCGTACAGCGACGTCAACGACCCGCGTGCGGTGATCAGCCGCAGCAAGTTCCTGACCGGCGCGACGATCGGCCTCGGCGGCCTGATCGGCGTCGCGGTCGCGGTCCCGGTGATCGGCTTCGTGCTCGGCCCGTCCTTCTCCAAGGAGGACTGGTACTGGACGAGCTTCGGCCCGGTCGACAACCCGGAGTTCAAGAAGGGCACCTACGTGCCCGTCGTGTTCGAGCGCGGCAAGCTCGGCGAGCTCGACCGGCGCGTGGCGTACGTCCGCCGCGACGGCGCCGAGGAGTTCACGATCATCTCGAACACCTGCATGCACCTCGGCTGCCCGGTGCTGTTCAAGACGACCAACTTCGCGTGCCCGTGCCACGGCGGCCAGTACGACACCGAGGGCATCCGCACCGCCGGCCCGCCGATCCGCCCGCTCAACCGCTTCGAGTACAAGGTCGACAGCGGCAACCTCCTCGTCGGGCGCGTCTTCGCGACCGAGGAGATCGACGGCAAGGTCGTCATGACCGATCAGTTCAAGCTCCCCGGCGAGCCCGTTGGCGGCCTGCTCGGGTGGCTCTACCCCGTCCCGTCCTGAGGCAGGAGAACACCATGTCCACACTGCTGCCGCCCCCCGCTGAAATCGCCAAGATGCCCGTCGACTGGGTCGAGGAGCGCTCGGGCCTCGTCTCGTTCGGCAAGTTCATGCTCTTCCGCAACGTGCCGAAGGACATCTCGTGGCTCCAGACGCTCGGCTCGGCCCTGCTGACGGTCTTCATCCTCCAGGCCACGACCGGCATCCTGCTGGCGATGTACTACCAGCCCGATCCCGACACGGCGTGGGGCACGATCAAGTTCATCACCGATGACGCCACGCTCGGCTGGCTCGTCCGCGGCATGCACAAGTGGGGCTCGTCCGTGATGGTCGTGCTGCTCTTCCTGCACATGGGCCGCACGTTCCTGTTCGGCGCCTACAAGTACCCGCGCGAGATGACGTGGCTGACCGGCGCGATCATCTTCATCCTCGTGATGGGCATGTCGTTCACCGGCTACCTGCTGGTGTTCGACGAGCGCGCCTACTGGGCGACGATCGTCGGCGTGAACATCAACGGCACGGCGCCGATCCTCGGCCCGGCGCTGTCCTGGATCCTGATGGTCGGCCCCGAGATCTCGACGCACACGCTGTCGCGCTTCTACGCGCTGCACATGCTGGTGATCCCGAGCCTGATCGGCGGCCTGATCGGCATCCACATGATGCTCGTGGTGCGCCTGGGGGTCACGTCGCCGCCCTGGTCCCGCATGCAGGTCACGGAGGGGGACGCCTGATGCCGCGCCTCACCGCACGCGAGCGCCGCGCCCGCTACGAGCGCGAGTACGCCTTCCAGAAGAAGCACGGCAAGTCGTTCTTCCCGCACGCCGTCTTCCACGACACGATCATGAGCGTGATCGTCGTCGCCCTGATCATGGGCATGGCGATCCTCTGGCACGCCCAGTTCGAGGCGATCCCGGCCGCGGTCGACGCCGGCCGACTCGGCGGCATCCTCGGCCCGGCCTACGAGGCCAAGGCCGATCCGGGCATCCTCGCCTACGACCCGCGGCCGGAGTGGGACTTCTTCTTCCTCTTCGAGCTGCTGCGCATCTTCAAGACGCCGCAGCTGCTGATCGTCGGCTCCGTGATCATCCCGACGATCTGGATGGTGCTGCTGATCGGCTGGCCGTTCATCGACCGCAACCCCGATCGCCGGCTCTCGCGCCGCCCGATCGCCCTTGCGGTCGGCGTGATGGTCCCGGTCGTCCTGCTGACGCTCACGTTCTACGGCTCCAAGGCCCCGGGCGCGGGCGGCCAGGCCTCGACCGAGCCGGGCGCGGCGGCCTTCGCGAACGGGCCCTGCTCGACGTGCCACACGCTGGCCAACGCCGGCACCGCGGGCAACGTCGGTCCGGTGCTCGACGACGCCAAGCCCGACTACGCCACGGCGCTCAAGTTCATCACGAACGGCCAGGGCGGCATGCCGGCCTTCAAGGGCCAGTACACCGACGATCAGATCTCGTGCCTCGCGGGCTACATCGCCACGTGGGCCGCGGCCAAGGGCACCACGCCCGGCCCGAACGCCGCCTCCGCGAAGGACACGTACCCGGCCTCGTGCACGAAGGCCGGCGGCGACTTCGCCGGCGCCGCCACGGGCTGATCCCCGGGCGCCAGACGATGTGACGCGAGGGCCGGGTGGCGACACCCGGCCCTCCGTCGTTTCCGGCCGTGCCGCGCCGGTCCGCGAAAGGCAGGGCGGAGCACCGCGCTCGCGTATCCTGCACGGGCTCCGCCTCTGCCATGCACGTCTTCCTCGGAATCACCGGCGCCTCCGGCGCCCCCTACGCCGCCCGGCTGCTGCAGGGCTTCGCGAGCGCCGGCGTGCAGGTCGGCGTCGCCGCCTCGGCCTCGGCCGGCGAGGTGATCGCGTGGGAGGTGTACCGCGACCGCACGATCCCGGCCGAGACGGCCGTGGAGCGCTTCGTCGCCGAGTTCGGCGGTGACGGCGCGACGCTGTACGGCGAGCGCGACTGGTTCGCGCCCTACGCCTCCGGGTCGGCCAAGGTCGATGCGTACGTGATCTGCCCGTGCTCGATGGCGACCTGCGGCACGATCGCCTCGTCGAGCCAGGCCAACCTGATCCACCGCGCCGCGAGCGTCGCGCTCAAGGAGCGCCGCACGCTGATCCTCGTGCCGCGCGAGACGCCGCTCTCGCTCCTCCACCTGCGCGCGCTCACGGCCCTGACCGAGGCGGGCGCGATCGTCGCGCCCGCCAGCCCCGGGTTCTACGGCCATCCCGACTCGGTCGACGACATGGTCGACTTCGTGGCGGGCCGCGTCTTCGACCTCTGCGGCATCGACAACGCATTGCTGCAACGCTGGGGGACGGACGCATGAGCAGCGACAACCTCCCGGTCCGGTACGGCGTCGACGAGGGCACGCTCCCGCCTGAGCGCGTGCAGGCGATGTTCGACCGCATCGCCCGCCCGTACGACGCGATGAACCGCATCATGACGGCGGGTCTCGACGTGCGCTGGCGCAAGCTCGCCGCGGACGCCACCGAGGTCGGTGCGGGCGCGAGCGTCCTCGACTGCTGCTGCGGCACGGCCGACCTCTCGCTCGAGCTCGGCCGGCGCGTCGGCCCCAGCGGCGAGGTCGTCGGGATCGACTTCTCCGAGGGCATGCTCGAGCGCGGCCGCCGGAAGGTCGCGCGCAAGGGCCTCGACCAGGTGACGCTGCTGCACGGCGACGCGCTCGACCTGCCGTTCGAGGACGACCGCTTCGCCGCGGCCACCGTCGCCTTCGGCATCCGCAACGTCGCCGACCTCGATCGCGGCCTGCGCGAGCTCGTGCGCGTCGTGCGCCCCGGCGGCAAGGTCGTCTGCCTCGAGATCACGACGCCCGAGTCCGGCGCCGCCGCGCGCTTCCACCGGCTCTGGTTCGACCGGCTCGTGCCCGGCGTGGGCAAGGCGGTCGACCGTCGCGGCGACTCCGCGTACACCTACCTGCCCGCCTCGGTGAAGCGCTTCCCCGGCCCGACGTCGCTCGCGCACACCATGTACGAGGCGGGCCTCGACGACGTGCGCTTCCGCCCGCTCGGCGGCGGCATCGTCGCCCTCCACGTCGGCACCGTCGCGGGGGAGCGCGCGTGAGCACCGCCACGCTCACCGACCTGCTCGCGCTGCCCGGCATCCGCGCCTACCTCGACCGCGTCGAGGCGCGCCTCGGCGACGACGTCGCCTGGGTCGGCGGCTCGACCGCCGCCACCGCCGCCGACACGCTGACGGCGGGGGGCAAGCGCCTGCGCCCGCTGCTCGTGCTTCTGTCCGCCCCCGCCTCTGGGCACGGCGGCGACGACCTCGTGCGCGCCGGCAGCGCCGTCGAGCTCGTGCACATGGCCACGCTCGTCCACGACGACGTGCTCGACCGCGCCTCGCTGCGCCGCGGCCGCCCGACCGTCTGGGCGCAGCACGGCGAGCAGGTCGCCGGCGCCACGGGCGACTTCCTCTTCGCGCGCGCCTTCGCCGTGCTCGCCGAGACGGGCGACATGGAGTCGCTCGCGCTGCTCGCGCAGGCCGCGCTCGGCCTGTCCGAGGGCGAGGCGCTGCAGATGCAGCAGACGCGCGATCCCGAGACGACGCCGGAGCGCTACTTCGAGCGGTGCACGCTCAAGACCGGCCGCCTCTTCGCCGCCGCGTGCGGGCTCGGCGGCCGCCTCGGCGGCCTCGCCACCGCCGACGCCGAGGCCCTCGCCGAGTACGGCCGCCTGCTCGGCATCGCCTTCCAGGTCGCCGACGACATCCTCGACTGCGGCGGCAGCGCCGAGGCCACCGGCAAGGCGCTCGGCACCGACCTGATCGGCGGCACCGCGACGCTGCCCCTGCTCTACGCCGCGCGGGTCGACACGGGCGTCGCCGACGCGCTGCGCGTCCAGCCGCCCGCCGACGAGGTGCTGCCGCTCCTGCAGCGCGTCGCCGCCACGGGCGCGCTCGACGAGGCGCGCGAGACGGCGCGCGAGCTCGTGCGCTCCGCCGAGGAGGCGCTCGACCGCATCCAGGGAGACCTCGACACGGCGCCGCTGCGGATGGTCGTCCGCGGCGTCGTCGACCGCGATACCTGAGGAGGACGCACATGGCCACCATCACCCGCAATGCCGCCCTCCAGGAGATCCGCGAGAAGGTCGTCGCCGGCGAGCGCCTCGACCTCGACGACGGCATCACGCTGCTCGAGTCCCACGACATCCTCGAGCTCGGCGAGCTAGCCGACCTCGCGCGCCGCAACCGCGGCGGCACCGACGAGGTCTTCTTCGTCAACAACCTGTACCTCAACTACACGACGATCTGCCGCGTCAAGTGCAAGTTCTGCGCGTTCGCGCGCACGTCGAAGCAGTCCGACGCGGTGATGTGGGACATCGGCGACCTCGTCGCCCACGCGCAGCAGGTGCGCGAGCACCAGGAGTTCACCGAGATCCACATGGTCGGCGGCGAGAACCCGCACCTCGACTTCTCGTACTACACCGACATCACCCGCGCCCTCAAGGAGGGTCTGCCGGGCGTCGACCTCAAGCTGTTCACCGCGTCGGAGATCCACCACATGACGCGCTCGTGCGACATGACGCACGAGCAGGTGCTCCGCGAGCTGATCGATGCGGGCCTCGACACGCTGCCGGGCGGCGGCGCGGAGATCTTCTCACCGCGCGTCCGCAAGATCATCGCGCCGGGCAAGGAGCCGGGCGCGCAGTGGCTCGAGACGCACCGCATCGCGCACGGCCTCGGCCTCAAGACGCACTGCACGATGCTCTACAACCATGTCGAGACGTACGAGGAGCGCATCGAGCACCTGCTCGCCCTGCGCGATCTGCAGGACGAGACGGGCGGCTTCATGGCCTTCATCCCGCTGCCGTTCCACCCGCAGAACACCGTCTTCGAGCGCCGCGGCTGGAAGTTCTCGACCGGCCAGGACGACCTCAAGATGCTGGCCGTGTCGCGGCTCATGCTCGACAACATCGACCACGTCAAGGCGTACTGGATCATGATCTCCACGCCGCTCGCCCAGGTCGGCCTGTCGTTCGGCGCGAACGACATCCAGGGCACCGTCGTCGAGGAGAAGATCGCCCACGCCGCCGGCGCGGTGACGCCGACGGAGGAGAAGATCGCGGACCTCGTGCGCGTCATCCAGGAGGCCGGCAAGATCCCGGTCCAGCGCGACACCTTCTACAACGAGCTGCGGCGATGGGAGAGCTGACCCCCCTCCGCGTCGGGCGCGTCGACTTCATCAACACGTTCCCGCTGGCGTGGTCGCTCGCCAACCGCCTCGCCCCGGGGGCGTTCGAGGAGACGCTCGCCGTGCCGACGCGCCTCAACGAGCTGCTCGCCGACGGCGCGCTCGACGTCGCCAACGTCTCGAGCATCGCCTACGCGCGCAACGCCGACGACTGGGTGCTGCTGCCGTCGATGTGCATCGCGTCCGAGGGCGAGGTCGACTCCGTCAACCTCGTCACCGACGTGCCGCTGCCGGCGATCTCCACGATCGCGGTGACGAGCCAGAGCGCGGCCTCCGTCGCGCTCGTGCAGGTGCTCTTCCCGCAGGCGGAGATCCTGCCGGAGGGCGCGACCGCCGACGCCACGCTGCTGATCGGCGACGAGGCGCTGCGCTCGTCGATCGACGATCCCACGCCGCACCACGACCTCGGCGCGCTGTGGTTCGAGCGCACGGGGCTGCCGATGGTGTTCGCGGTCTGGGCGGCGCGCCGCACAGTCGCCGCCGAGCGCCTCGCGGAGCTCGACCACGCGCTCGCCGCGGCGGTCGCCGACGCCTCGGAGCACGCCGCCCTCGTCGCCGAGGCCGCCGCCGAGCGCTACGGCTTCCCGGCCGGCTTCCTGGCTCGCTACTTCGAGCACCTGCACTACCGCTTCACCGACCGCAAGCGCGAGGGATTGCGGCGATACTTCGATCTGGCCGCCGAGGCCGGCATCATCGAATCCGCTCCCGCGCTCGTGTTCGCGGGGGCCAACCACGGAGCAGAGGCGTAATGGCCGTCGTCGAGTCCACGCGAACCGTCAGCGAGATCCTCGCGGGCGTCCTCGACGGCGAGCGCCTCGCCGACGCCGACGCGCTGACGCTGATGCGCTCGCGCGACC
Source organism: Gaiellales bacterium (assembly GCA_051006935.1). Lineage (GTDB taxonomy): Bacteria > Actinomycetota > Thermoleophilia > Gaiellales > F1-60-MAGs149 > F1-60-MAGs149. Next base: position 9,959 of record JBPCSR010000004.1, on the reverse strand, counting down.
TCGTGTCGATCGGCGCCGCCGCGAACGAGATCCGCAACCGGAAGGCCAACCCGGGCGAGGTCACGTACATCATCGACCGCAACATCAACTACTCGAACATCTGCTCGACCGACTGCAACTTCTGCGCCTTCTACCGCAAGCCGGGCGACACGCGCGAGGGGTACGTCCTGCCGAAGCAGGTGATCTTCGCGAAGATCGAGGAGACGATCGCCCTCGGCGGCACCGGCGCGCTGATGCAGGGCGGCCACAACCCGGACCTCGCGATCGAGTGGTACGAGGACCTCTTCCGCTCGATCAAGGAGCGGTACCCCGACTTCCACCTGCACGCCCTGTCGCCGCCGGAGATCATGCACATCTCGCGGCGCTCGAAGCTCGACATCCCGACGACGCTCTCGCGCCTGCGCGACGCCGGCCTCGGGTCGCTGCCGGGCGGCGGCGGCGAGATCCTCGTCGACCGCGTCCGCGCGATCCTCGCGCCCAAGAAGACGAAGAGCGACGAGTGGCTCGAGGTGATGCGCCAGGCGCACCGCCAGGGCATGTCGACGTCGGCGACGATGATGTACGGCCACGTCGAGACGCTCGAGGAGCGCGTCGAGCACATGCGCCGCCTGCGCGACCTGCAGGACGAGGTGCCCGGCTTCCGCGCCTTCATCTCGTGGACGTTCCAGCCGGACAACACCGAGCTCGGCAAGACGGTCAACGTGACGCCGACCTCGTTCGAGTACCTGCTCGTGCAGGCCATCTCGCGGCTCTACTTCGACAACGTGCCGCACATCCAGTCGTCGTGGGTGACGCAGGGCATGAAGATCGGCCAAGTCGCGCTGCACTTCGGCGCCGACGACCTCGGCTCGGTGATGCTGGAGGAGAACGTCGTCTCCAGCGCGGGCACGACGTACCGCGCCTCGGCCGAGGACTTCTGCCGGGTGATCCGCAACGCCGGATACCGGCCTGTCCAGCGCGACACCTTCTACAGGGTCGTGAACGCCAATCCGGAGTAGCGGGTTGTAGGCGTATCGCTCGTAGCTTCCCGTGCGCGCCGCGCACGGGCGGTTGAAACTACGTGCGCCATGCGGGCTACCGGCCGATCCAGCGCGACACCTTCTACCGGATCGTCGACGCGCATCCCGAGGCGTCGCTGCGCGCGGCGGCCTCCGTCGAGGCCTGATCAGGCTCCGCTGGCGGCGGCTCCGCCGCCGAGCGCGCCGCTGCGACGCAGGAGCCAGAGCCGGTGCGCGATCGCGCCCGCCAGCACGGCCAGCGCGACCAGGCCGAGGTACGGCTGGAGGGGCGCGAACCAGGTGAGCGCGCCGGTCGTGCCGAGCGCGAGCACGGCGATGTGGTTGCACGTGGGGCAGCCGACGGCCAGGTAGGCGAGCCCGCCGCCGACGATCCCCGTGCGCGTGGCCGGACGGCAGCTGGTGGGGCGGGGGAGGGCGATCAGCACGCCGGCGAGCACCGCCGTGAGGATCGCCACGGGCCACGCCCACGCCGGCGGCTCCACCTGGCGCGTGAACAGGGGCGTCGGGATCAGGTCGGTCGGGACCGCGATCAGGAGCAGCGTAAAGACCGCCACGCCGACGGCGACGCCGACGCGGCGCACGGCTAGCGGCGCTCCTCGACGTTGAGGAACGGCGCCGACTGGTTGAGCGAGAGGCTGATCTCGCCCGCCACGAGCCGCACGAGGACGTCGCCGAGGAGCTCCTTGCGCCAGCCCTGGCCGAGCGGCAGCGACGCGAGGTCCTCGCCCGCCACGATCGCCTCGAGGAAGCGGTCGAGGTCGGCGCGGTTGGCGACGAGCTCCGGGGCGAGGTCGGCGTCCTGGCAGCGGATGCGCGCCATCGGCACCGCCAGGGTGGCGACGGCGTCGACGTGGCGGGCGATGCGCTGCGGCACGGAGCGCTCCGCCGGCGGCGGCTCGCGCTCGAGGCCGCGTGCCACGGCGGCGAGCAGCTCGCCGCTCTCGCGCTCGCCGAGGCTGCCGCCGACGCCGCGGATCTGCTTGAGGTCGTCGGCGCTGCGCGGCGCGGCGCGCGCGATCTCGACGAGCGTCGGGTCCTTCATCACCCAGCCCGCGGGCTGGTCGCGGCGGCGGGCGAGGTGCTCGCGCCACGCGGCGACGTCGATCAGGATCGCCTGCGCCTGCGGCGACAGCCGGCCGCGACGCTGCACCTTCCGCCAGGCGCGCTCGGGGTCGCCGCCGGCGGCCTCCGGCGTGCAGAAGCGGCGCGCGATCTCGGCGTGCGCCCAGTCGGCGCGACCGCGCTCGACGAGGCGGCGGTCGAGCTCGTCCACGAGCGCGGCGAGGTGGCGCACGTCGTCGGCGGCGTAGTGGAGCTGCGTCTCCTTGAGCGGGCGGCGGCTCCAGTCGGAGAAGGTCTCGTTGTGGCCGAGCCGCACCTTCAGCACGGCCTCGAGCAGGCGGTCGAGGCTCGCGCTCGCCGTCAGCCCCACGAAGCCGGCGGCGACCTGCGTGTCGTAGACGTTGGCGGGCACGGAGCCGAAGTGGAGACCGAAGGCGATCAGGTCGGCCGACGGGGCGTGCATCAGCTTCTGCACCGCGGCGTCGGCCACGAGCGCGCCGATCGGCTCGAGCGGCGCGCCCTCGAGCGGGTCGATCACCCAGATCGCGTCACCGACCGCGATCTGCACGAGGCACAGGCGCGGCGCATACGACTTCTCCCAGAGGAACTCGGTGTCGAGCGCGCAGCGCCCGGCCGCGCGTGCCGCCGCGGTCACCTCGTCGACGCCGGCGGCGTCGGTGACCATGCGGGGGAGGTCGGACACGACCCGAAGCCTACCGCCCCATCCCGGGCGGGGCGGTATCCTGCGCCGCATGGGCGTCCCCCTGATGGATCTCCGCGGCCAGTGGGAGCCGCTGCACGAGCGCATCCTCGAGGCCGTGGGCGAGGTGGTGCGCAGCGGCGTCTTCATCCTCGGCCCCAACGTCAAGGCGCTCGAGGCCGAGACGGCCGCGGACCTCGGCGTCGCGCACGCCGTCGGCGTCGCCAACGGCACCGACGCGCTGATCCTCGCGCTGCGCGCCTACGGCATCGGCGCCGGCGACGAGGTCGTCTGCCCGGCCTACACCTTCTACGCCACGCCCGAGTCGATCGCGGCCGTCGGCGCCACGCCCGTCTTCGCCGACATCGACCCCGGCACGTACCAGCTCGATCCGGCCTCCGTGGAGGCCGCGATCACGCCGCGGACGCGCGCGATCATGGCCGTGCACCTGTTCGGGCACCCGGCGCCGATGCGCGAGCTCCGCGCGATCGCCGACGCGCACGGGCTCGTGCTGATCGAGGACGCCGCGCAGGCCTACGGCGCGTCGCTCGACGGCGTGCGCTGCGGCGCGATCGGCGACGTGGCCACGTTCTCCTTCTTCCCGACCAAGAACCTCGGCGGCTTCGGCGATGGCGGGCTCGTCGCGACCGACGACGCCGAGATCGCCGAGCGCGTGCGCGAGCTGCGCTTCCACGGCTCCAAGGACAAGCGCACCTTCACGCAGGTGGGGATGAACTCGCGCCTGGACGAGCTCCAGGCCGCGATCCTGCGCGTGCTCCTGCCCGAGCTCGCCGGGTGGAACGCGAGCCGTCGCACCGTCGCCGACCGCTACGCCGAGCTCGGCCTCGGCCGCTTCGTCGAGCTGCCGGCGACCGCCGCCGGCGCCGAGCCGATCTACCACCTCTACGTCGTCCGCTGCGGCGACCGCGACGCCGTGCAGGCCGCGCTCAAGGACGCCGACGTCGGCAGCGTCGTCTACTACGACACGCCGCACCACCTCCAACCCGTGTTCGCCGAGCTCGGCTACGCCGAGGGCAGCCTGCCGGAGACGGAGCGCGCGGCGCGGGAGTGCCTCGCCCTGCCGATGTACCCGACGCTGCCCGCGGCGGACCAGGCGACGCTCGTCGGCGCGCTCGAGGCCGCGCTGGCGCCGACCGCCTGACGCGCGTGCGCGTCTGGATCGACCTCACGAACGCGCCGCACGTGCCGGTGCTCGCGCCGCTCGTGCGCGTGCTCGAGGAGCGCGGCGCGACCGTCGAGCTGACGGCGCGTCCGTACGGCCAGACGGCGGAGCTCGCGGCGCTGCACGGCCTGCGCGTGGAGACGGTGGGCGCGCACGGCGGGCGCTCGCGCCTCGGCAAGGCCCGCGCCGCGGCCGGCCGCGTGCACGCGCTGCGCCGCTGGGCGAAGGGGCGTCGCTTCGACGTCGGCCTCGCGCACGGCTCGACCGACCAGCCCGTCGTCGGGCGGCTGCTCGGCTTCCCGACCGTGACGATGTTCGACTACGAGGGGGCGCGCCTCCAGCACGGCGTCAACTGCCGGCTCGCCGCGCGCGTCCTCGTGCCCGACGCGATCCCGCTCGAGGCGATCACGGCGCACGGCGCGTCGGCGGCCAAGGTCGTGCGCTTCCCGGGGCTCAAGGAGGAGTACGCGCTGTGGGGGTTCACGGCCGATCCCACGGTGCGCACCGCGCTCGGGGTGCGGCCCGACGCGCTGCTCGCCGTCCTGCGCCCGCCGCCGGAGCTCGCGCTCTACCACCGCACCGACAACCCGCTGTTCGAGCAGGTGCTGCGCGCGCTCGCCGCGGACGCGCGCGTCGACCAGGTCGTGCTGCCGCGCACGCGCGAGCAGGGCGAGGCCGTGCGCGCGCTCGGCCTGCCGCGCGTGATCGTGCCCGCGCAGGCCGTCGAGGCCCGCAGCCTGGTCGCCGGAGCCGACCTCGTCGTCTCGGCCGGCGGGACGATGAACCGCGAGGCCGTCGTGCTCGGCACGCCGGTGTGGACGACGTTCGCGGGCGCGCTCGGCGCGGTCGACCGGGAGCTGATCGCCACGGGTCGCCTGCGCCGGCTCGAGCGCGTCGAGGACCTCGTGATCGCGCCGCGCGGCCCGGCGGCCGCGCCGACGCTGCGCGACCCCGCGCTGCTCGTCGACCTGGCGCTCGACGGCCTCGTCTGAGCGCCGCGCGGACAGGGGACGCGCCGCGGGCGGCGAATGGGGGCGGCAGGGCCTGCGGGCGTCCCGGCGGAGGTGTCCCGGGCGCTCGCGCGCGCACCTATAATCATCGCTGATATGCGCCTTCCCTCCTGGCATCGCGTGGGGCACATGGCGGCCGATGCGGCCGTCGCGGCCGCCGCGTGGTGGCTCGCCTTCCAGCTGCGCTTCGACGTCGTCCCGATCTGGGCGAACACGCTGTTCTGGGCCACGCTGCCGTGGGTCGTCGTGCTGACGGTCGCCGTGTTCGTGGTCAACGGGCTGTACACGCGCTGGTGGCGCTACGTGTCGCTGCGCGACGTGCGTCTGCTCGTGCGCGCCTCGGTGATCGCGCTCGTCGTCGTCGCGCTCTACTCGAACCTGTTCCCGCCGGTCGCGGCGACCCCGCCGCGCGGCGTCCTCGCGATCTGGTTCCTGCTGCTCCTGCTCGGCACGGTCGGCGTCCGCGCGATCGCGCGCACGATCCTCGAGGGCCGTGGCACGCTGTTCCCCCGCGGCCGCGAGGTGCTCGTCGTCGGCGCCGGCGACGCCGGCTCCGTGATCGTCCGCGAGATGCTCGCCAACCGCTCGCTGCGGATGACGCCGATCCGCCTCTGCGACGACGACCCGCGCAAGCAGGGCATGCGCCTCCACGGCGTGAAGGTCGACGGCACCACGCACGACCTCGCCGGCATCCTCAAGGCGTCGCCGCCCGACGAGGTCGTGATCGCCATGCCGGGCGCCGACGGCACCGCGCGCCAGCGCGTCGTCGACGCCTGCCGCCGCGCCGGGGTGCCGGTCAAGACGCTGCCGGGCCTCTACGACCTGCTCGACGGCGACCCGACGCTCCTGCGCCGCCTGCGCGAGGTCCAGGTCGAGGACATCCTCGGCCGCCAGCCCGTCAACCTCGACCTCGCCTCGATGGGCGGCTACCTCGCCGGCCAGTCCGTGATCGTGACCGGTGCCGGCGGCTCGATCGGCGCCGAGCTCGTGCGCCAGATCAGCCGCCTCTCGCCGGCGCAGCTCACGCTGATCGACCACGCCGAGGACAACCTCTTCCAGATCGACCAGTGGCTGCGCGAGCACGAGATCCCGAACGTGCGCTCCTGCGTGGCCGACGTCAAGGACGCCGACCGCATGCGCAAGATCGTCGCGGAGTCGGCGCCCGACGTGATCTTCCACGCCGCCGCCTACAAGCACGTGCCGCTGATGGAGATCAACCCGTTCAGCGCGCTGCGCAACAACGTCCTCGCCACGCGCGCGCTCGCCGAGATCGCCGCCGATGCCGGCGTCGAGCGCTTCGTGCTCGTCTCGACGGACAAGGCCGTCATCTCCGAGACCGCGATGGGCGCGTCGAAGGCGCTCTGCGAGTACGTCGTCGAGGCCGAAGCGCAGGAGCGCCCGGGCACGCGCTTCATGGCCGTCCGCTTCGGCAACGTGCTCGGCTCGTCCGGCTCGGTGATCCCGACGTTCCGCCGCCAGATCCTCGAGGGCGGCCCCGTCACCGTGACGGACCCCGAGATGACGCGCTTCTTCATGACGATCCCCGAGGCCGTGCAGCTGATCGTGCAGGCCGGCGGCGTCGGCCAGTCGGGCGACATCTTCGTCCTCGACATGGGCGACCCGGTGCGGATCATGGATCTCGCGCAGGACATGATCCGCCTGATGGGCCGCGAGCCCGGCAAGGACATCGAGATCGCGGTGATCGGACGCCGGCCCGGCGAGGTGCTGCACGAGCGGCTCTTCGCCGACGACGAGTCGGTCGAGCGCACGCACCACGAGAAGCTGATGCGCGCGCGACGCGGACGCATCGACGCCGGGTGGCTCGCCGGCCGCCTCGACCAGATCGACCTCGCGCTCCAGCGGGGCGCCGACGCCGAGGCGCTCGACCTCTACTTCGAAACGGCCAAGACGCCGGTGCGCGAGGGGATCGCGCGGCCGAGGGTCGCCGAGTAGTGGACACGAAGCAGCTCGCCGCCCTGGTCGCCGTGGTCGACCGCTCGAGCTTCTCGCAGGCCGCCGAGCAGCTCGGCGTCACGCAGCCGGCGGTGTCGCTCGCGATCCGCTCGCTCGAGAAGCGCCTCGGCTGCCAGCTGATCGACCGCTCCGGCCGCGTCGTCGAGCCGACGGAGGCGGGCCGCGTCGCCTACCGCCACGCCCAGCGCATCCTCGGCGCCGAGCGCGACCTCGTGCTCAGCCTCGAGGACGAGGGCGACGGGCTGCACGGCCACCTCGTGGTCGGCGCCTCGACGGGGCCGGGCGAGCGCATCCTGCCCGCGCTGCTGGGCGCGTTCCACAAGGAGTTCCCCGAGGTGATCGTGTCGCTGCGCGTCGACGACACGGAGACGATCGTCGACCGCGTGCTCGACCGGCAGCTCGAGTTCGGCATCGTCGGCGCCGAGCGCGCGCACCGCTCGCTCGTCTTCGAGCCGTTCCTGCGCGACGAGGTCGTGCTCGTCGTGCCCGTCGACCACGCCTTCGCCGGGCGCGAGATCACGGTGCAGCAGCTCGTCGGCGAGCCGCTCGTCGTGCAGCAGGAGGGCGCCGGCGTGCGCACGGTGGTCGAGCGCGAGCTCCGCGCGCAGGGCGTGCGGGCGCGCGACCTCAACGTGGTCGCCGAGCTCGGTCTCCAGGAGTCCGCGAAGTCGGCCGTCGAGGCCGGTCTCGGCGTGACGTTCCTCTCGCGCCTCGCCGTCGAGCGGGAGCTCGACGAGCACCGCCTCGCCACCGCGACGGTCAAGGGCCTCGAGCCGGGCCGGCTGTTCTACGCGGTCCGCAACGCGTCACGCGCGCAGAGCCGTCTCGTCACGTCGTTCCTCGACTTCGCCCGCGCGACGCTCGGCGAGCGGGCCGCGTTCCCGGAGTCGATGCGCGAGCGCCCGGTCCGCGGCAGCCGCGTCGGCTGATCGATGCCCGACGTCATCGCCTTCGACGCCGACGTGATCGGCCGCAACCGCACGGGTGACGAGACCGTCGCCACGGGCCTCCTGACCGCGATCGCGGCGCGCGACGACCTGCCGTTCAGCGTGCTCGCGTACGTGCGCGACCCCGCCCGCGTGCCCGCGGCCATCACGGCCTCCGGGGTCGTGCGGCCCGTGGCGGTCGACGTCGGCTCGAACTACCGCCGCGTCGCGGTGAGCCTGCCCGCGCGGCTGGGCGCCGACCGACCGGCGCTCTACCACGGCAACTACGTGCTGCCGCCCGGCCTCGCGTGCCCGGGCGTGGTGACGGTGCACGACTCGTCGTACCGCTTCGCCCCCGAGCTCATGCCGCGCGCCGACGCGCTCGCCTTCGGCCGCTTCGTGCCATGGTCGATCCGCCGCGCCACGCGCGTCGTGACGGTCTCGGAGCACGCGCGCGCGGACGTCCTGCGCTCGGCCCCCGGGCTCGACCCGCGCCACGTGATCGCGATCCCCAACGGCGTGTCGCCCGTCTACGCGCCCGACCCGACCGCGCCCGAGCGCGTGCGGTCGACGTGGGGCCTCGAGCCCGGGTACGTGCTCTTCATCGGCGCGCTGCAGCCGCGCAAGAACCTCCTGCGCCTGCTCGAGGCGTACGCGCGCGTCCGCGACGGGCGCGACGCCATGCCGCCGCTCGTCCTCGCCGGCGACGCCAAGCAGGACGCCGCCGAGCTCGACGCGCGCATCGCCGCGCTCGGCCTCGGCGACGCGGTGCGGCGCATCGGGTACGTGCAGGGCGAGCCGGCGCTGCGCGATCTCTACGCCGCGGCCGGCGTCTTCGCCTTTCCCTCGCTCTACGAGGGCTTCGGCCTGCCGGTTGCCGAGGCGATGGCCACCGGCACGCCGGTGCTGACGAGCGACGCGACGGCGCTGCCCGAGGTCGCCGGCGGCGCCGCCGTGCTGGTCGACCCGCACGACCCGGCCGCGATCGCCGACGGCCTCGCCCGCCTGCTGGACGACGAGGCGCTGCGCGCCCGCTGTCGCGCGGCGGGCCTCGAGCGGGCCGCGCAGCTCACCTGGACGGCCGCCGCCGACCGCCTGGTCGGCGTGTGGCAGGACGTGTTGCGCGAGCAGCCGCAGGCGCGCCGCGTCGTGCGGCCGGTCGCCGAGGGCCGGCCGGCGTCCGTCGTCGCCGCGCTCACCTCGACCGGCCAGGCCGACGACCTGCCGGCCGCGATCGCGGGGCTGCGCCAGCAGGGCATGGGGGAGGCGCTGACGATCGTCGTGGTCGCGAACCGCCCCGGCGACGGCACCGCCGAGCTGATCCGCGACGGGTATCCCGACTGCGTCCTGGTCGAGCAGCCCGACACGCGCTCCTACGCCGAGAACCAGGCGGTCGCCTTCGCGGCCGCGCCGGGCGACTACCTGGCGATCGTCAACCCCGACGCGATCGCGCAGGTCGACTGCCTGCCGCGGCTGGTGCGCTTCATGGAGGAGCACCCGCGCTGCGGGCTCGTCGCGCCGTCGCTCCGCAATCTCGACGGCTCGTACCAGGCAGCCGCGCGGCGCTTCCCCGAGCCGGTCGGGTCGGTGATCCGCCGCACGCCGCTGCGCAAGGTGCTGCCGCCCGCGCGCTTCGCCGCCGACCACTACCTCGGCGAGCCCGACGGGCCGCGCCCGATCGACTGGTCGCTCGGCGCGTTCCTCCTGATCCGCCGGACGGCGTGGGACGACGTGGGCGGCTTCGACGAAGCGTTCGCGCCGCTCTACGTCGAGGAGATCGAGCTGCAGTGGCGCCTGTGGCAGCGGAGCTGGGAGATCTGGCAGGAGCCGGCCGCCGAGGTCGTGCACGCCCACCAGGCCGCCAGCGACGGCGCGTTCCTCGACCATCGCACCGTCTGGCATCTCCGCAACGTCGGACGGTTCATCCGCCGCCACCCGACCGTGCTGGCCGGCCAGGCGCCGGGCCTCGCGCCGTCGCGGCGCGGCTAGGCGAGCGAGCGGTAGAGCGCCGCGCAGCGCTCGGCCGCAGTCGCCCACGTCGCCTGCTCCGCGCGGGCGCGCCCCGCGGCGACGAGCGCGTCGCGC
>JBPCSR010000003.1:0-16262 GCA_051006935.1 Gaiellales bacterium | reverse complement strand
CTGCGGGAACTCGTCGACGGGGAGGCCGTAGAGGGTGTACGAGGACGAACCGGCGGAGACCAGGACGCGGCCGTCGTCCTCGGCGGCGAGCTCGACCGTCTCGCCCGTCAGCGCGCGGATCAGCTCTGGCGCGATCTTGGCCGGCAGGAGCACCGACCCGCCCTGCTCGACATCGGCGTCGAGCGGCACACGCAGCGTCATCTCGAGATCGGTGGCGGCGAGCTCGACGGGCGACTCCGAGCTCTCGGCGGTGAGGCGTACGTGCGCCGCGCTCTGCAGATTGGCGCGCGTCGAGGCGGCACGCGCGGCCAGCGCAAGGCGGTCGGCGAGGTGCTCTCGGTTGCAGCGGATCTTCATGCGGCGGCGTTCCCGGTGATGGTGGTTGTTGTACGAGCAGTATTCAGATAGTCATCACCATAGGCGCTGGGGACGACGGGGAGAACTCCGGCAACGTCCGATGCGCAAAGGGAAACGGGGCGATGCAGGGTGGGGATGAGGCGGGGAGTGCGCGGCGCGGCGTCCCCAGGCGGCAGGGATCTACGACTGAATAGAAGGGCAGCAGGGGAGGATCCCGCTGCCGGTCCCCGGTGGATCCCCCGTCCGCCCCCAGCGCCCTCCCCAGCGGCGCGGGTCATCCGAGCCGCCGAATGGTCGACGTCAGCTCCTGGACCACGTTGTAGAGCGAGCGGTCCTCCTTCATGCGCTTCGCGATCTTGTCGTGCCCCCAGTGCACGGTCTTGTGATCGCGACCGCCGAAGAGCTGGCCGATGCGCGGCAGCGACATGTCCGTGAGCTCGCGGCTGAGGTACATCGCCACCTGGCGCGGGAAGACGACGGTCTGCGTGCGGCGCTCGGAGCAGAGGTCCTCGATCGTCAGGGAGAAGTACTCGGCGACGACGCGCTGCACGCTCTCGACGGTGACGGGTCGCGCGTCCTCGGGGTACTGCGCGCTGAGGACGTCGCGCACGAGCTCGATGCTCAGCGCCTCGCCGTTGAGGGTGGCGAACGCGACGCTGCGCGTCAGCGCCCCCTCGAGCTCGCGGATGTTCGTCTGCACGCGCATGGCGATCGCCGCGAGCACCTCCGGGTCGTCGACGACGATGCCGTCGCGGGAGGCCTTCTTGCGGAGGATCGCGATGCGGGTCTCGAGGTCGGGCGGTTGCACGTCGGTGATCAGCCCCCACTCGAAGCGCGAGCGCAGCCGGTCCTCGAGCCGCGCGATCTCCCGCGGCGGTCGGTCGGAGGAGAGCACGATCTGCCCGCCGGCCTCGTGCAGCGTGTTGAACGTGTGGAAGAACTCCTCCTGGATGCCCTCGCGGCCGGAGAGGAACTGGATGTCGTCGACGAGCAGGACGTCGTAGGTGCGGTAGCGGCTCTTGAACTGCTCGATCCGCTTCTCACGCAGCGCCTCGATGAATTCGTTCGTGAAGGCCTCGCAGGTCACGTAGCAGGCGGACAGGTCCGTGGCCGTGGTGACGTAGTGCGCGATCGACTGCAGCAGGTGGGTCTTGCCGAGACCGGTTGCGCCGTGGATGAAGAGCGGGTTGTAGGCCTGGCTCGGGGACTCGGCGACGGCGAGGGCGGCGGCGTGCGCGAAGCGGTTCGACGGTCCGATCACGAAGCTGTCGAAGGTGGCGTTGCGGTTGAGCGCGAGCACGCGCGGCGCCGGTTCGACGGGCACGGCGACCGGGGCCGGTGCGGGCACGAGCACGTGCGCGGGCTCCGGCGGCTGGATGGCCTCGGGGGCCTCGGCCGGCGCAGCCTGCTCGTCGACGACGAGGTCGATCATCAGCGGCCCGCCGTGCGCGTCGGCCGCTGCCGCGGTCACGAGGTCCATGAAGTGGCCGGAGATCCAGCTGCGGACGAACTCGTTCGGCACCTCCACCTCGAGCGACTCGTCGTGGAGCGCCCGACCGCTGGCCCGACCGAACCACGCGCTGTACGTCGGCGGCGCCAGCGTCTCCCGGAGGTTCGCGGAGATCGCGTTCCAGAGGGCGGCGGCGGAGGTTCTGTCGGCGGTCTCGGTCATGCTCGAAGGCGCGACGGTAGCAGGACGCCGCCGGCCGGGGGAAGGCGGGAGGCGGATCCGATTCTCGCTGTTTGCGGGAAAAACAAACGGCTCCCAGCGTTCTCCCCAGACTTGTCCCCAGCGGGGGAGAACCGCTCCCACCGGCGGCCGCAGGCCCGACGGTTCCCGTTTGCCGCTCGCCGTGGACGCGGGGTATGCTTGGCGCTCCCCGGAGACCGGATCCAGCATGAAGCGCACTTACCAGCCCAACGTCCGCAAGCGAGCCAAGACCCACGGCTTCCGCAAGCGCATGTCGAATCGCGCCGGCCAGGCGGTTGTCCGCCGCCGTCGCGCTCGCGGCCGCAAGCGCCTCTCGGCCTGAGGCCCGCGATGCCGGCCGGGGCGCAGGGACGCGGGCGGCTGACCCGGTCCGCGGAGTTCGACGCCGTCTACCGTCGCGGCCGCTCCGCCGCCAGCCGCCACCTCGTGGCCTACGCCTTCCCCTCCGAGCTGGACGAGGTGCGGCTCGGCGTCGCCGTGTCGCGCAAGGTCGGCAACGCCGTCGTGCGCAACAAGCTGAAGCGCCAGCTGCGCGAGGCGTTCGCCGCGATCGACCCGGCGCCCGTCCGTCTCGACGTCGTGCTCGTCGCCCGACCCGGGCTGGACGAGGCGGTCGAGGCGCAGGGCTTCGCCTGGCTGACGGGCGAGGTGGCGGAGCTCGTCGGGAAGAGCGCGGCCGCGTGATCGGCGGCCTCGTCCACGGCCTCTACGCCCACGTGCTGCGCCCGCTCTGGCCCGGCGGCGCGCCCGCCACGCGCAACTGCCGCTTCGAGCCGACGTGCTCGCGCTACGCGATCGACGCGGTGCGCGTGCGCGGCCCGTTCGTCGGACCGGTGCTCGCCGTGTGGCGCGTCCTCCGGTGCAACCCATGGAATGATGGCGGCTACGACCCGGTCCGCCGTCCGCGCACGTGAACAGCATCTACTCCCTCCTCAGCCCGCTCGTCCGGCCGCTCACGTGGCTGCTCGAGACGCTCCACTACAGCCTCGGGATTCCGTGGGGCTGGTCGATCGTCGTGCTGACGGTGATCGTGCGCGTCGCGATGATCCCGCTCACGGTCAAGCAGCAGCAGTCGTTCCGCGCGATGCAGGCGCTCCAGCCGGAGATCAAGAAGCTCCAGGCCAAGTACAAGAACGACCGCCAGAAGCTCAACGAGGAGATGATGGCGTTCTACAAGGAGAACAAGGTCAACCCGTTCGGGTCGTGCCTGCCGCTCCTCGTCCAGCTGCCGATCTTCTTCGCGCTCTACGCGACGCTGCGGGACATCGGCAAGGAGGTCAACGCCGGCGACGACCTGTCGATGCTCGGCGGCTGGATCCCGAACATCACCGAGCCGCTCAACGCCCTTCCCCCCACCACGCTCTATCCGCTGATGGCGGTCTACGTCCTGTCGCAGATGGGCTCCACGCTGCTGATGCCGACGTCGGTCGATCCGAAGCAGAAGTACATCTTCCTGTTCCTCCCGCTCGTGTTCGCGTACTTCATCGTGAGTCCCCCGATCGGCGCCTCGAGCTTCCCAGTGGGCCTGCTCGTCTACTGGATCACGACGAACCTGTGGACCGTCGGCCAGGCGTTCGTGATCCGCACGTGGTTCCCGCCGCCGCTGCCGCCATCCGCCAGGGAGGTGCCCGCCGGCGCGGGCGGGGGCGGGGGCGGGCTCTCCGCCCTGCTCGGCCGGGGCGGCGGATCGAGCACGAAGATGCCGAAGGCGAAGAAGCCGAAGGAGCCGAAGGCCAAGGAGCAGCCGGTCGAGGTCGACGGTGACGAGGGCGCGGCCACGGCGGACGCCGCCGTCGAGACCCGCACGGCGCCCGCGCCGAAGAACAAGGCGCAGCGGCAGAAGCGTCCGGCGAAGCCGGCCCGGGAGAAGCCGAAGGACGCCTGATGGCGACCGACGAGACATCCTGCGAGGGGACGGGCGAGACGGTCGGCGAGGCGCGCTGGGCCGCCACGCGCGAGCTCGAACGGCGGTTCCCCGGCCTCGACAAGGAGGCGATCGACTTTCAGACGCTGTCGGAGGGCGAGCGCGGACTGATGGGCGTCGGCCGCGAGCCCGCCCGCGTGCTCGCCCGCCTGCTCGTGCTGCCCTCGCCCGAGGCGAGCGAGGCCGCCCGCGCGGCGCGCCCGGCGCCCGCCCGCGAGGAGCGCCGTCCCCGCCCGAGCGCCCGACCGCGGACCGCGGCCCCCGTGCTGCCCGACGCCGAGGGTCCGCTGGCCGACCGCGTCGGCGAGGTGGTCGGGGCGATCTGCGACGGCATCGGCCTCGGCGCGACGGTGCACGTCGGCCAGGGTGCCGACGGCCTGGTCGCGACGGTCGAGGGCGACGATCTCGGCCTGCTGATCGGCAAGCACGGCCACACGATCGACGCCGTCCAGTACCTCGTCAACGCGATCGTGCTGCGCGGCGAGGAGAACGCCGCGCCGATCGTCGTCGACGCGCAGGACTACCGCCGCCGCCGCGAGGCCGTGCTGCGCGACACCGCCGAGCGCGCCGCGCAGGAGGCGCTGGCCACCGGCCAGCCCGTGTCGCTCGAGCCGATGTCGAGCGCGGAGCGCAAGATCGTGCATCTCGTGCTGCAGGACCATGCCGGCGTCGTGACGGAGTCGGGCGGGCGCGAGCCGAACCGCTGCGTCGTGGTGCGCCCCGGCGACGACGCCTAGGCGTTTCACGTGAAACGCGCGCAGCCGCAGTCGGGGCGTTTCACGTGAAACAGGATCCGCTCGCGCACTTCCTCGAGCTGATTCGCGCGGCGCCGCAGCGCCTGGTCGCCTCGACGGAGCCGGCGGATCTCGCCGCGCACGTCGACGATGCGCGCGGCACGCTGCCGCTGATCGCGGACGAGGTGGGTCCGCTCGTCGACGTCGGCACCGGCGCCGGCTTCCCCGGCGTGCCGCTCCTGCTCGACCGCCCCGATCTCCACGGCACGCTGCTCGACAGCCGGGCCAAGCGCTGCCAGCACCTCGAGCAGGTGGTCGCCGAGTGCGGCCTGGCCGATCGCGTCGCCGTGCGCAACCTGCGGGCCGAGGAGCTCGCCGCCGCTGACGGTCGCGAGGCGTACGGCATCGCCGTGGCGCGGGCGCTCGCCCCGCCGCCCGTCGCGCTCGAGCTGTGCCTGCCGCTGGTGCGTGTCGGCGGCGTCTGCGTGCTGCACGCCGGCGCCGTGGAGCGCGCCGACCTCGACGCCGCCGCCGCGCAGCTCGGCGGGAGCGTCGAGCGGATCGAGCCGGTGCCCGGATTCGACGCGCGCACCCGCGTGGTCGTGCGCAAGACGTCCCCCACGCCCGCGCGCTTCCCCCGGCGCGTCGGCCTCGCCGCGCGGGAGCCGCTCGTCCGAGCCCGGGACTAGCGTTCGCGGCATGTCCCGCATCTACGCACTGGCCAATCAGAAGGGCGGCGTCGGCAAGACGACGACGGCGGTCAACGTCGCGGCCTGCCTCGCCGAGGCCGGCGCGCGCGTGCTCCTCGTCGACCTCGACCCGCAGGCGAACGCCACGACCGGACTCGGCCACCGGCCCGTCCGCGGCCGTTCCACGTACGAGGTCCTGCACGGCGTGCCGATCGCCGACATCGTGATCCCCTCCGGCGTTCCGAACCTCGACCTCGCCCCATCGCACCCCGACCTCGCGGCCGCGGCCGTCGAGCTCCCCGACCGCGAGGACCGCGAGCAGGTGCTCGGCGCCGCGCTGGCCGAGGTCGACGACCGCTACCCGTTCGTGATCGTCGACTGCCCGCCCGCGCTCGGCATGCTCACGGTCAACGCGCTCGCCGCGGCCAACCGCCTGATCGTCCCGGTGCAGTGCGAGTACTACGCACTCGAGGGCCTGGCGCAGCTGCTCGAGACGGTCGAGCTCGTGCGCGCCCGCATCAACCCGCAGCTGCAGCTGTCGGGACTGCTCCTGACGATGCACGACGGCCGCACCCGCCTCGCGCAGGATGTCGCCACCGAGGTGCGCGAGCACTTCGGCAGCAAGGTGTTCGACTCGGTCATCCCGCGCTCCGTGCGCCTCGCCGAGGCGCCGTCGCACGGGCGCCCGATCTCGCAGTTCGACCCGCGTTCGCCGGGAGCGGACGCGTACTACCGACTCGCCTTGGAGGTGGTCGAACGTGGCTAGACCCACTGGACTCGGACGCGGACTCAACGCGCTGCTCGACCCCGCGGGCGGCGAGCCGACCCTCGTCACCCTGCCGATCGAGCAGGTGCAGCCCAACCCGCGCCAGCCGCGGCGGGCCTTCGACCAGGAGGCGCTCGACGACCTCGCGCGCTCGATCAAGCAGGACGGGATCATGCAGCCGATCGTCGTGCGCTCGGCGCCCGACGGCCGCTACGAGATCATCGCCGGCGAGCGTCGCTGGCGGGCCGCCGGCCAGGCTGGCCTGACGACGATCCCCGCGATCGTCCGTCGCGCCGACGAGCGCCAGACGCTCACGCTCGCGCTCGTCGAGAACGTCGTGCGCGAGGACCTCAACGCGGTCGAGACCGCGCGGGGGTACGCGGCGCTGATCGACGAGCTCGACCTGACGCCGACGGAGGTCGCCGAGAAGGTGGGCAAGAGCCGCCCGGCGATCGCCAACGCGCTGCGCCTGCTCGAGCTGCCCGACGAGGTGCTCGACGCGATCGCCGCGGGCGAGCTCAGTGAGGGCCACGGCCGCGCGATCCTCCAGCTCGAGGATCACGACGCGCGCCGGGCGCTCGCCAAGCGCGCGATCGCCGACGGTCTGTCGGTGCGCGAGGTCGAGGCGGCCGCGCGCACGGCGCCCAAGCAGCGACGGGCCCCGCGCGGATCGCGCGGGGGGGCGGCGTGGTTCGACCACGACCTGGCCGCCGCGGCGACCGACGCGTGCTTCCGCGCGCTCGGGATGGTGGGCCGCGTGTCGCCGACCGCCGACGGCGCCCGCCTCGAGATCCGCATCCGCTCGCGCGAGCAGCTCGAGGATCTCGTCGCGCGCCTGGAGGAGCTCGAGGGCGGTGCGATCGAGCACCGCCGCGCCGCGTAGTTCGTGACAATCAGCACGAAGTGGTGACGGCGAGGGAGTTCCCGCGCGGGCGGCGCGCCTGCGCCGGGATCGTCGGCGCGGGACCATCGCACCGCGGGGCGGCCCTTGGCTAGGCTTCCGGCGCCGGGCGATTAGCTCAGTCGGTTAGAGCGCCTCTCTGATAAGGAGGAGGTCCCTGGTTCGAATCCAGGATCGCCCACTCGGGCGACGGCACATCGGGTCCGCCGGCCGCGAGGCCGACGGATCCGCCACACTCCCCCTGTGTCCATGACCGACCACTCCACCGTCGCCATCACCGGGATCGGCATCGTCGGCCCGACCGGCAACGGGCACGAGGCGCTGTGGTCGTCGCTGATGGAGCACCGTTCCGGCGTCGTGCGCCTGGAGGGCGAGCAGTACGAGGGGCTGCCGGCCCGCCACGCCGCGCCGATCGCCGACTTCGATCTGTCGCCGTACATCGAGAAGCGCGCCGCGCGGCGGATGGGCCGGTTCGCGCAGTTCGCGCTGGTGGCGGGCGACCTCGCCCTGGCCGACGCCGGCCTCGACGACATCTCCGGCCCCCGCACGGCGATCACCATCCACACCGGCGCCGGGGGCATCCCCGAGGGCGACGAGGAGGTCCTCAAGCGGCAGCACGATCCCAGCCGCATGGGACCGCTCTACGTGCCGCTCGTGTCGGGGAACATGGCCGCCGCCAACGCCGCGATCAAGTGGGGCGTGACGGGCCCGGTCACCGCCGGCGTGGGGGCGTGCGCGGCGGGGACGATCGCCGTGGCCGAGGCGTTCCACACCCTGCAGCGCGGCGACGTGGACCTCGTCCTCGCCGGCGCCAGCGACGCCGCGCTCACGCCGTACCTGATGAGCAGCCTCGCCAATGCGGGCGCGCTCTCGACGGCCGAGGGCGACCCGGCCACGCTGTCGCGCCCGTTCGACGCGGCGCGCACGGGCTTCATCCCCGCGGAGGGCGCGGCGATGCTCGTGCTCGAGCCGCTCGCCCGCGCCGAGGCGCGCGGCGCGCACGTGTACGCCACGATCGCCGCCGTCGCGGTGTCCTGCGACGCCTTCCACGTCACGGCGCCCGATCCCGACGGCGCCGGCGCCGAGCTCGCCCTGCGCGGCGCGCTCGACCGCTCCGGCATGGACGTCGCCGAGATCGGCGCCGTCATCGCCCACGGCACGGGGACGCAGCTCAACGACGCCAGCGAGGCCGCCGCCGTCGCGCGCGTGCTCGGCGCGGGAGGCCCGCTCGTGACGGCGCCGAAGGCGGTGCTCGGCCACGGCCTCGGCGCGGCCGGCGCGTTCAGCGTGGCGATCGGCGCGCTCGTCGCGGACCGCGGGCTGGTGCCGCCGGTGATGAACCTCGACCACCCGGATCCGGCGTGCGCCGTCAACCTCGTGCGCGGCGAGGCGGCGAAGCTCGAGCAGCCGGGTGTGATGGTCGACGCGTTCGGCTTCGGCGGGCAGAACGCCGTCATCGCGCTGCGCCGCGTCTAGCCCGCGTCGGCGGAAAGACCGCAGCGACAGCCCGGGTAGACTCAGGGCATGCAGGAGATGGTCGTGTACGGCGTGTCGTTCGACATGGTGGGCAAGCAGCCGATCGTGCTCCTCAAGACCGCCGCCAGCAATCGCTTCCTGCCGATCTGGATCGGGCACCCCGAGGCGTCGGCGATCCTCGCCAAGCTCCAGGACTCCGAGACGCCGCGGCCGATGACGCACGACCTCTTCGCGTCGGCGCTCGGCCAGCTCGGCGCGGAGGTGGTGCGGATCGAGGTCGTCGAGATGCGCGACAGCACGTTCTACGCGCGCATCGTGCTGCAGCGCAACGGCGAGGAGGTGCTGCTCGACGCCCGCCCCAGCGACGCGATCGCGCTCGCCCTGCGCGACAAGGCGCCGATCTACGCCGCCGACGAGGTGATCGAGGCGAGCTCCATCCAGATGGAGGAGGAGGGCGACGCGTCGGAGGCGGCCGAGCCCGAGCAGCTCGTCGAGGACTTCAAGCAGTTCCTCGAGGACGTCCGTCCCGAGGACTTCGGCGCGGACGGCTGATCAGGCGTCACGCAGCCGCGCGACTTCGCGCAGCGTCGCGTCGATGATCGAGCGCCAGAGGACGGCGACCTCGTCGTTCGCCAGCGGGCCCTTGTTGCAGCGCTGGAGGTACTGCGTGAGCCAGTCTTCGCGGGCGGGGTCGACGGCGTCGTAGCCCTTCTCGGCCTTGTAGTCGTGCAGCTTGCGCACGGTCGCGATGCGCTTGTTGAGCGCCTCGAGGATGGCGAGATCCGTATCCGTGATCTGGTTTCGGAACTGCTCGACGATCGGATCGCTGGACTGGTCGCTCACGTTCGCTCCTACGCGGTTGGACGCGCGGAGCATACGAGAAGGCGGCTCAGCGGGCCGCCAGCAGCAGGGCGGCCACGGCGAGCGCGTTGTTCGCCGCGTGCAGCCCGATGCCCGGCCAGACCGATGCCGTGCGCAGGCGCAGGAGCCCGAGGATCAGGCCCAGCGCGAACAGCGAGGGGAATGCGGCCGGCGCGAAGTGCGCGAGCCCGAACACCCCGGCGGAGCCGACGACGGCCGAGGCCGCGCCGAAGCGCGCATCGAGGCGGCCGTAGAGCAGGCCGCGGAAGTAGAGCTCCTCGGTGAGCGCTGCGCCCACGGTGATCGTCAGCGTGCTGAGCACGAGCGCCGCGCCGTTCGCCAGCGAGGACACGTCGCCGACCCGGAGGTGCTGGCTGGCCGCTCCGTGGAAGACGGGCTCGAGCGCGGCGGACACGGCCACGCCGGCGACGAGCCCGAGCCCGGCGAGGGCGGCGCCCTGGACGAGGGGCGTGCGCCGCAGCGCGAGCAGGCGGAGCGGCGCGCCGAGCGCACGCGCGACGAGCCAGATCGACGCGCCGAACACGATGTACGCGCCGAGCAGGAGCAGCGCCTCGGGCAGGCGGGCGAGCGTCGTCTCGCCGCCGTCGATCAGCCCGGCGGCGCGCAGGAGGGCGGCACCGAGCCCCACGACCGCGAACTGCACGACCAGCGGGGTGGCCACGAGCAGCCACAGCCGCAGGCCGCGAGGCCCGGCGTCGGGGCTCATCCGCTGGCGACCGGCGCGGCGTGCAGGTCGTCGGCGAGCGCCTGCAGCGCCTGCGGGAGCGCCGCGTCGATCGGGTAGCCGTCGGCGGGCATCGGGATCACGCGGTTGGCCTCGAGCGCCGGCACCGTCGCCAGCTCGGGGAACCCCTGGAGCGAGGCGATCGTGCTGCCGCCCGGCTGGAGCGCGACCCAGGCGGCGACGTCGAGCCCGCGGATCCGCGCCGGGTCGAGCTGCGTGTCGCCGGGCACGACGTTCTCGCCGCCGGCGGCCGCGACGGCGAGCCCGGCCGGGGTGGCGGGCCCGAAGGCGGTGAAGCCCGCGCCCTCGATCAGCGTCCGCACGGCCGTCTCGTCGTGGAGGCGATCCGCGAGCGTCGCGAAGCCCGCGGCCATCGCCTGCGCGACCGTGGCCGCGGCGGGTCCGCGGCCGACGGCGATGCCGAGCTGGGTGACGACGGTCGGCGCGCTCGAGAGCGGATCGGCGCCGTAGCGGAAGATCGGGGCGGCGGTCGCACGGCCGAGCTGCTGCAGCGCCGCGTCGTCGAGCGAGAGCGGTACGACGACGAGGGCCGTCGTGGGATCGGCCGCCGCGGTGCCCACCCCGGCGGGCATCGCAACCACCACGACGCTGCCGAGGCCGAGGTCGCGCAGCACGGCGCTGGCGCCTGGGTCGGCGGAGACGATGCGCGTGGGCTCGGCGGTGACGGAGACGGGCTGCCCCGAGGCGTCGACCGCATGCGTGGGATAGGGGTCGATCGCGCCGGTCGGCTCGGCCTTCATCCCGCAGCCCGCGAGCACGGCGGCGAGCAGGGCAAGGACGACGAGGAGGGCCGGGCGCGGCACGCGGCCCATCGTACCCGGGGGTCGGGCAGGACAGGCCGCGAGCCCGGCGAAATGCGGAAGTCGCATGAGCTCCCTCCGCCCGCAGGCACCCGCAGTGATCCGGCGCGCCCGCCCCGAACCGGGCCCGAAGGCCGGTGGTAGCGTGCGAAACGTGCCTGATCCCGCCCGTACGCACCACCCCGGAGCGCGCCGCCATGCCCGCTGAGGCCGGCCGGGGCGCGCCGCGGCGCAAGCGCAATCGCGCGCAGCGCCGGCGCACGGGGCGGCGCAGCGCGTTCGCCACGACGCTCGTCGTTCTCGCGATCACCGCGACGGCGACGGCCGCGCTGCTCCTGTTCGGCGCCGCCCGCTACATGGGCGACCTGCCGACCCTCGATGCGATCAAGGCGCGGGAGATCGGCGCGAACAGCACGGTCTACGACGCGCGCGGCGACAGCCTCGGCATGCTCGCCAACGAGGAGAACCGCCAGCCCGTGCTGTCGGATCAGATCTCTCCGTGGATGAAGCAGGCGACGGTCGCGATCGAGGACCGGCGCTTCTACCAGCACGGAGGCATCGACCCGCAGGGCATCGCCCGCGCGCTCGTCAGCAACCTGATGGCCGGCCACATCGTGCAGGGCGGCTCGACGCTCACGCAGCAGCTGATCTCGCAGATCTACATCGTCAAGCAGCGCACCTTCGACCGGAAGATCCGCGAGGCGCTGCTCGCGATCCAGCTCGAGGATCGCTTCACCAAGGACGAGATCCTGACGGCGTACCTCAACACCGTCTTCTACGGTAATAACGCCTACGGCGTGGAGGCCGCGTCGCAGACGTACTTCGCGAAGCCGGCGAAGAATCTCACCATCGCGCAGGCCGCGCTGCTGTCCGGCCTGCCGCAGCTGCCCACGATGTACGACCCGTACCACAACCCGAAGGCGGCGCTGAAGCGACGGGCCGAGGTGCTGCAGGCGATGCGCGACACCGGCGTGATCACCGCGCGGGAGCAGGCGGCCGCCGACGCCACGCCGCTGAACCTGAAGCGCGGCCACGTCTACGGTCGGGTCAGCGAGTCGTTCTTCGTGCGCTACGTCGCCAACGAGCTCGCCGGGAACCCGGACTTCGGCGACGCCGCGGTGCGCGCCGGCGGCCTGCAGATCACGACGACGCTCGACCCCGCCCTGCAGCGCAAGGCCCGCGAGGCGATGCACGAGGTGCTCAAGACCCCGGGTGATCCCGACGCCGCGATCGTTTCGATCCGGCCGAAGACGGGCCAGATCGTGGCGATGGCCTCCACGCGCTACTTCCGCAAGGACCAGTTCGACCTCGCCTCGCAGGGCCGACGCCAGCCGGGGTCGACGTTCAAGACGATCACGCTGGCGACGGCGATCGAGCAGGGCATCGACCCCAGTGCCACCACGTACATGTCGGCGCCGTTCTCGTGGACCCCCGACGCCAACTCGCCGACGTGGAACGTCGCGACCGCCGGCGGCGAGTACGCCGGGCCGATCACGCTGGAGAACGCGACGCTCGCCTCCGACAACACGGTCTATGCGCAGCTCGCGATCGACGTCGGCCCGGCCAACATCGTCGACATGGCCAAGCGGCTCGGCGTGCGCACCTCGCCGCTCGAGGCGGTGCCGTCGATCACCCTCGGCGCCGACGGCGTGTCGCCGCTCGAGATGGCCACGGCCTACGCCACGCTCGCCGACGGCGGCGTGTACCACGCGCCGACCGCGATCAAGCAGGTCACCGACGCCGACGGCAAGGTCCTGCTCGATCGCCACGCGCCCGGCGTGCGGGTGATCCAGGACGGCGTGGCCGCCGAGGTCACGCGCATCCTCGGGGAGAACATGCACGACGGCACGGGCACCGGCGCGCTGATGTCGGACGACCGCCCCGAGGCGGGCAAGACCGGCACGACGGACAATCACACCGATGCGTGGTTCTGCGGCTACACGCCGACGCTCGCGACGTGCGTGTGGATCGGCTACCCCGACGAGACGAAGCCGATGATCGGGGTGGAGGGCGTCGGCGCCGTCTCGGGCCCGACGCTGCCGGCCGACATCTGGCACATCTACATGGACGCGGCGCTGAAGGGGACGCCGCCGATCGCCTTCGCCGCTCCGACGAAGCCGTTGCAGTGGAGCGACTTCTCGTCGCAGTTCGCCAATCGCGTGGCCTCGACGATCAGCGTGCCCGACATCACGCTGAAGATGCCGCCCCAGCGCACCGTCACGGTCACGCAGCCGCCGGCGACGACCGCGCAGCCGCCGTCCACGACGGGCGCGACGACCGTGCCGGTGCCGTAGCGCCTCCGCGCCGCGGGTACACTCGTCCCATGGCCGTGCACGACGAGCAGGCCGAGGTCGCGACCGTCGAGCTGACGGGGTCGGGCGTCGACATCATCCTCCCCCCGCCGGCGGCACCGGTCCGCCGCATCGGGCGCGGGCGCACGTGGGTCGCGATCGCGCTGGCCGTGGGCATCCTCGTCGTGGCGGGCGTGCAGCTGGTCAGCTTCGGCGGCACCGGCCTGATCCCGTCGATCGCGCCGGCCACGCGCATCCTCCCGTCAGGCGCGCCGCGCCCGCAGACGCTGGCGCGCCAGGACCAGCTCGTGCTGCTCGTGCCCGTGCAGCAGTCGCGCATCACCGCGATCCTCTTCCATCCCGTCGCGGGCGCCGACGCGCTCCAGCTCGACCCGGTCGGCGAGCCGGTCAACCAGGGCATCCTCTCGCGGCTCGTCTCGGCCTTCCAGGGCGAGAACGCGGGCGGGCCGGCGTACGAGATCCAGGGCGATCCGACCTCCGTGGACATCGGCGGCCCGATCGCCACCGACACCTACACGCCCGTCGACGGCAAGGTGCTGTCGATCACCCCGCTGATCGTCAACGGCACGACGTACGGCGACCAGATCGCGATCGAGCCGCTCGCCAACCCGGGCGTCGTCGTGGTCGCGACCGGCATCCGCGCCGACCCGGCGCTGTCGGTCGGCTCGCCCGTGTCGACGCGCCCGGAGGCGTGGACGAAGCTCGGCCGCATCGTCGACGTCACGGGCGCGCTCGACCCCGTGCTCGCGCAGTACACGCAGGACGGCGGCAACCGCATCCACATCGAGGTGCGCCCGGCCACGTCGGTGGCCGCCTCGTGAGGATCCTCTTCCTGGCCGACGTCTACGGCGCCCCGGGCGTCGCGGCGATCGAGGCGAACCTGCGCGGCCTGCGCGCCGAGCTCGGGCTCGACTGCGTCGTCGTCAACGCGGAGAACGCGGCCGACGGGGCGGGCCTCACGCCCAAGCTCGCCGATCGCCTGCTCGCGGCCGGCGCCGACTGCCTCACGCTCGGCAACCACCTCTGGCGGCGCAAGGAGATCGGGCCGTACCTCGTCGAGGCGCAGCGCGTGGTGCGCCCGGCCAACCTGCTCGACCGCCTGCCCGGGCGCGGTCTGCAGATCGTCGAGGCGGGCGGGACGAAGGTCGCGGTGATCAACCTGCTGGGCTCGTTCACGATGGAGCCGGCGCAGTCGATGTTCTCCGTCGTCGATCAGCTGCTCGACGAGGCGCAGCGCACGACGCCGATCGTCCTCGTCGATGTGCACGCGGAGGCGACCAGCGAGAAGGTCGCGATGGGATGGCACCTCGCCGGCCGCGCGACCGCGGTGATCGGCACCCACACCCACGTGCAGACGTCGGACGCCCGCGTGCTGCCGGGCGGGACCGCCTACATCACCGACGCGGGGATGACGGGTCCGCACGACTCCGTGATCGGCGCGCGCAAGGACCTCTCGCTGCGCCGGTTCCTCTTGCAGCAGCCCCAGCGCCTCGAGCCCGCGTCGGAGGACGTGCGCCTCGAGGGCGTGCTCGTGACGTGCGGCGCGGACGGCCGCGCGACGGACGCCGAGGCGTTCCGCCGCGCGGTCTGATCCGCGGCTACGTGAGGGAGACCTTCACCTTGTTCGAGGAGAACGCCTTGCCGCTCTTGGTGCACGTCGCCTTGATCCACTTGGCGCCGGCGTAGGCGCCGGCCTTCGGCCGGATCGTGATGGCGCCGTACGTGCCCTTGGCGGTGCCGGCGCCGACGACGGCGCCGGTGCTCGCCTTGACGGTGCACTGCGCGCCCGTGGTGGCGGCCATCTTGACCTTGGTCTTCGCCTTGACCGTCGCCGTGCCGCGCGGCTTGCCCGCGGGCGGGGCAGGGACGAGGATGCGCGCGGCGCCGTTGGCCTTCTTCAGCGACACCTGCATGGTGCTGACGTTGCCGGCGCGGGTGGAGAGACGGAGGTGGAGACCCTTCCTCGGGAGCCCGCTGCAGATCGTCGCGTACGCGGGGTTCGTGCACGCCGTTGCGACCTGGGCGGAGGTGCATCCGGCCGAGAGGCCCAGGGCCGTGCACGCCGTGTCCGGAATCGAGGAGCCCGACCCGCTGGAGCCGCCCGTGCTCGCGCCGGCACCCCCCGCCGACGGGATCGTGAAGGTCTGCGTCTGGTCGAAGGTGCCCTGCCCGACGGCGCCGGCGAACACGCCCGTGCCCGAGGTCACGTAGACGGTCCCGTTCAGCGCCACGCTGATCGTGCTGCCGTCCGTCGTGCCGTCCGCATTCCCGATCGGGGCGTTGACCTCGATCGTTCCGACTAGCGAGCTCGCCTGCGCGTCCTGGAACGCCATCGTGAAGGCGCACGCGTAGAACGCCGAG
This sequence comes from Gaiellales bacterium, assembly GCA_051006935.1. Taxonomy (GTDB): domain Bacteria; phylum Actinomycetota; class Thermoleophilia; order Gaiellales; family F1-60-MAGs149; genus F1-60-MAGs149. The sequence goes on along the minus strand of JBPCSR010000003.1, from coordinate 604 downwards.
CCGGTCAGGTTCTTCAGCGTGGGTCCGACCGTGGTCACCGAGAGCGCGAAGTTGGTGGTCTGCGACGAGTCGCAGAGCGCGCTGATCGTGCCGGTGTTGAAGCCGGGATCGGTCGCCGCCAGCGTCGGATTCGACGCGGTGCCGGTGGTCGGCTTCTGCGTGGCGCTGCTCGACTCCGTGCAGGTCGTCGCCACGGGCGACTGGCCGGCCAGGAGGGCGACGCCGATCGAGGTCAGGTCGGGCGAGCAGCTCGGCTGCGCGTCGGGTGCCGGTCCGCCGCCGAGGTTGATGGCGATCTGGAAGTCGCCGGGGTTGGCCGGCAGGGTCTGCGCGGACGCGGCCGGCACGGCGACCACGAGCGCGGCAAGCGCGAGGAGCACGGAGAGCGCGTGGCGAAACGACATGGATCCTCCCTCAACTGGTGGCCTGAATCTAGCGGAGGCCGCCGACCGTTGCCGAGCGGAATGTGACGACGCTCCTCGAAACGGGTATCACCCCGCAGTCGGAACCGCAGCGCGTCGGCGCGGCAGCGCCTCGTCGATCGCGGCCACGCGCGTCTCGCGGGGGTAGCCCACGCGCGGCGCGAGCAGGGCAAGGGCGAGGA
>JBPCSR010000002.1:0-5663 GCA_051006935.1 Gaiellales bacterium | reverse complement strand
GGGCGAACCCCTGGAGCACGCTCGACTTGCCGGCGCCGATCGCGCCGGTGACCCCGATCAGCGGCGGCTGACCGGCCATCGCGAAACGCTAGGCCTCGGTGGCGTCCGCGTCCTCGGCCGGCGTCTCCGCGGCCTCGGCGGCGGGCTCCTCGGCGGGAGCCTCCTGGACGGCCTGCTCGGCGGCGACGGCGGCGGCGAGCTCGGCGGCCATGCCCGGCGGCAGCAGCCCCTCGAGGTCGTACTCGCCCTCCTCGACATGGTCGAGCTCGAGGTCGGCGGAGCCGCTCGGCTCGGCGATCGGCTCGTTCGGGTCGATGAAGGGGTCGCCGCCCGGGATCAGGCTGATGGGCGGCAGCACCGGATCGCCCGGGAGCACCTGCTTCATCGACAGCGAGAGGCGGCGCCGCTCGGCGTCGATCTCGATGATGCGGACCAGCACGTGATCGCCCTGCGACACGATCTCGCGCGGGTTCTCGATGTGGCGCTCCGCCAGCTCGGAGATGTGCACGAGGCCCTCGACGCCCTGGAGGATCTCGACGAACGCGCCGAACGTGACGACCTTGGTCGCGCGGCCGTGGACGACGTCGCCCTGCTGGTAGCTCTCCAGCACGCGCTGCCACGGATCGGCCTGCGTCTGCTTGAGACCCAGCGAGATGCGCTGACGGTCGCGGTCGACGTCGAGCACCTTGACCTCGACCTCCTGGCCGATCTCGAGGAGCTCGGACGGGTGGTTGACGTGGCTCCAGGACAGCTCGGAGATGTGGATCAGGCCGTCGATGCCATCGAGGTCGACGAACGCGCCGAAGTCGACGATGTTGGAGACGACGCCCTTGACCGTCTTGCCGGGCGCGAGGTCGTCGAGGATGCGCTGCCGCACCTCGCGGCGCTCCTCCTCGAGCATCGCGCGGCGCGAGAGGACGACGTTGTTGCGCGAACGGTTGAGCTCGATCACCTTGCAGCGGAGCTCCTGGCCGCGGAACTCCTCGAGATCCTGGACGCGGCGGATGTCGACCAGCGAGGCGGGCAGGAAGCCGCGCACGCCGAGGTCGATGATCAGGCCGCCCTTGACGACCTCGATGACCGTGCCGTCGACGGGCTCACCCGATTCGGCGGCGGCCTCGATGCGCTTCCACGCCTTCTCGAAGCGGGCGCGCTTCTTGGAGAGGATCAGCCGGCCGTCGGCGTCCTCCTTCTGCATGACGAGCGCGTCGACCTCCTCACCCATCTCGACCTCGTCGCCGGGGTCGACGGAGCGGCGGATGCTCAGCTCGGCGACGGGGATGACGCCCTCGCTCTTGTAGCCGATGTCGATCAGGACCTCGTCCTTGTCGATGCGCACGACCCTGCCGGTCACCACGTCGCCCTCGGAGAACTCCGAGATCGTCGCGTCGTAGTTCGGCACCATCTCGCCATCGATCTCGACCCAGACGCTCGGGTCGGCGGCGATCATCTCTTCTTTGGTCATGCTCATCGGTAGAGGACTGTCCTTGTCAGGTGTGGGCCGCGGGGGCCGCGATACAGCGCGGGAGCGTATCAACCCGCACGAGGTCGGGTCTCAGACGCGCGCCTACTCCTTGGCGGCGGCCCACGTGGCGCCGACGCCGGCATCGGCGACGAGCGGCGGGTCGAGCGCGTAGGCGCTCACCATCTCCTCCACGACGAGCGCGCGCACGGCCTCCACGTCGGCGTCGCCGACCTCGAAGACGAGCTCGTCGTGCACCTGCAGCACGAGCCGCGCGTCGCGCCCCTCGTCGCGGATGCGCCGGTCGCAGGCGATCATCGCGACCTTGATGATGTCGGCCGCGCTGCCCTGGATCAGCGAGTTCACGGCGAGCCGCTCGCCGAGCTGCCGGACCTGCCGGTTCTGCGCCCGCAGCTCGGGGATGGGCCGCTGGCGGCCGAGCAGCGTCAGCGCGTACCCCCGCTCCTCGGTCTCGGCGATCGTGCGCGTGATGAACTCCTGCACGGCGGGATAGCGGCCGAGATACGTGTCGATGTACTGCTGGGCCTCGTCGCGCCCGATCTCGAGCTGCTCCGACAGGCCGAAGGCGCTGATGCCGTAGATGATCCCGAAGTTGACGGCCTTCGCCCGATCGCGCTCCTCCTTCGTGACCGCGTCCGGCTCCTTGCCGAGGACCTCGGCGGCGGTCGCCCGGTGCACGTCGTCGCCGCGCCGGAAGGCGTCGACCAGGCCCGGCTCCTGGCACAGGTGCGCGAGGATGCGCAGCTCGACCTGCGAGTAGTCGCAGGAGATCAGCTGCGTGCCGGGCGGCGCGATGAACGCGGCGCGGATCTCGAGGCCGAGCGGGGTGCGCACGGGGATCGCCTGCAGGTTCGGGTTGGTGCACGACAGGCGTCCCGTCGCCGCCGTGTGCTGCGAGAACGTCGTGTGGATGCGGCCATCCTCCGCGGCGGCATCGGGCAGCGCGCGCAGATACGTGGAGAGCAGCTTGGAGAGCTCGCGCCAGCGCTCGATCACCGGGATGATCGGGTGCAGCGGCCGCAGCTTCGCCAACACCGTGCGGTCGGTCGACGGCCCCGTCTTGCCGCTCGTCTGCACGGGCAGATCGAGCCGATTGAACAGCACCTCGCCGAGCTGCTTCGGCGAGCCGAGCGTGAAGGGGCCGCCCGCCAGTCGCTGCGCCTCCGTCTCCAGCTCGGCGACCTCGCTGGAGCAGCGATCCGCGATCGCCTCGAGGACGGGGATGTCGACCGCGATGCCCACGCGCTCCATCTCGGCCAGGACGGGCACCAGCGGCAGCTCGAGGTCGGCCAGGAGCGGCAGCAGGCGCCGCTCGGCGAGGCGGTCGGTCAGCGGCTGGCGCAGCTGGCGCGCGCCGATCGCGACGCGCAGCGCCTCGGCACCGTCCCCCTCGGTGGCCACGGTGAGCGCGTGCTCGCGCAGCAGGTCGTCGAACGCATAGCCGCTACGGCCGGGATCGAGCAGGTACGCCGCGAGCGCGGTGTCGAACGCCGGCGCGATGCGCTCGCCGCCCGTCGCCCGCAGCGCCGCCTTGATGTCGTGGCCGATCAGCGCGGGCTCGGCCAGCGCCTCGGCCACCCCCGGCGCGCCGGCGTCGACGATCCAGCGCCCGGCGTCGGCAGCGACCGCCAGCACGCCATCGGCGACGCCGATGCCGACCTCGGCGCAGTCGCCGAGCAGCGCGCGGAGGCGGTCGCCGTCGACGGGCTCGGCCGTCAGGCCAGGGCCAGCGGGTGGAGCGTTGGCGCCGGCGAGCGACGGCAGCGACTCCTCGAGGTCGTCCACGCGACGTAGGAGCTGGTGCATCTCCCACTTGCGGAAGAGCTCCGCCAGGCGCGAACGATCGGGCGGCGCATCGATCACCGCCGTCGGGTCGAAGTCGGCGAGCTCGGGGATGTCGCGCACGATCGTGCCGAGCTCGCGAGAGCGGAACGCCTCCTCGCGGTGCTCGACGAGGTTCTGCCGCCGCTTCGGCCCCTTGATGTCGTCGATGTGCTCGTACACGCCCTCCAGCGTCGCGTACGCCTGCAGCAGCTCGGCTGCGGTCTTCTCGCCGATGCCGGGCACGCCGGGGATGTCGTCCGACGTGTCGCCCTTGAGGCCGATCAGATCGGGCACCGCGGTGTGCGGCACGCCGAGCCGCTCGGCGACGCGCTCGGGCGTGTACACGAGCACTTCGCTGATGCCGCGCGGCGTCATCATCAGGCACACGAGATCGCTGACGAGCTGGAAGGCATCGCGGTCGGTCGACACCACGCACGTCGCGATGCCGCGCTCGTCGGCGATGCGGGTGAGCGTGCCGATCACGTCGTCGGCCTCCCTCCCCTCCACGCTGAGGTTGCGGTAGCCGAACGCCTCCACGAGCTCCGGGAAGAAGGGGCGCTGCTCCTTGAGCAGCTCGGGCGTCGGCCGGCGCGAGCCCTTGTAGCCCTCGTGCAGCTCGAGCCGCGCCGTGGGCTTCTCGTCCCAGCAGACGACGACGCCGGAGGGCGCGTAGTCCTGCAGCAGCTTCATCATCATGCTCGCGAAGCCGAACAGCGCCCCGGTAGGGAAGCCGTCGCTCGTCGAGAAGTCCTCCGGCAGCGCGTAGAAGGCGCGATACGCGAGCGAGTTGCCGTCGACGAGGAAGAGCCGGCTCTCGCGCGCCGGCGCGTCGTTGAGGTCGAGCTCGGACGCCTTCTTCACCATGCGTGCAGCCTAGCCGTCGCACCATGCGCGCTACCCTGAGGCGCATGGCGACGCACCATTCCGCCTCGTACAGCCTGACGATCCGCGCGGTCATCCCGCACGAGCCGGGCCAGTTCGCCCGCGTCGCGGCGGCGATCGGCGAGGCCGATGCCGTGCTCGGCGCGATCGACCTCGTGCGCGTCGAGCAGTCCTCGGTGGTGCGCGACATCAGCGTGCTCTGCGCCGACGAGGAGCACGGCGAGCGCGTCGTCGACGCCATCCGCGCGATCGACGGCATCCGCGTCGTGAGCGTCTCGGACCGCACGTTCCTGATGCACAAGGGCGGCAAGATCGAGATGGCGCCCAAGGTGCCGATCCGCACCCGGGACGACCTCTCGATGGCCTACACGCCGGGCGTGGCCCGCGTCTCGCGCGCGATCGCCGCGCAGCCCGACGACGTCTGGAGCCTGACCGGCAAGGGCAACACCATCGCCGTCGTCACCGATGGCTCCGCCGTGCTCGGCCTCGGCGACATCGGGCCCGCGGCCGCGCTGCCCGTGATGGAGGGCAAGGCGATGCTGTTCAAGGAGTTCGCCGGCGTCGACGCGTGGCCGATCTGCCTCGACTCCCAGGACCCCGACGAGATCGTGCGCGCAGTCGAGCTGATCGCGCCGGGCTTCGGCGGCATCAACCTCGAGGACATCTCGGCGCCGCGCTGCTTCGAGATCGAGCGGCGCCTCGAGGAGGCGCTCGAGATCCCGGTCTTCCACGACGACCAGCACGGCACGGCGATCACCGTGCTCGCGGCGCTCCGCAACGCGCTGCGCGTCGTCGGCAAGGAGATCGGGTCGATCCGCGTCGCCATCATCGGCACCGGAGCCGCCGGCACCGCCGTCACCGACATGCTGCTCGCCGGCGGCGTCACGCAGGTCGTCGGCGTGGACATCGAAGGCATCGTGCACCGCGATCGACCGGGCATGGATCCCGCCCTCCAGGCCTACGCCGAGCGCACGAACCCGGCCGGGCTGACGGGCGGCGCGGCGGAGGCGCTGCTCGGGGCCGACGTCGTGATCGGCGTCTCGCGGCCGGGCGTGATCGACGCGGAGATGGTCCGCCGCATGGCACCCGATCCGATCATCTTCGCGATGGCGAATCCGAATCCCGAGATCCTGCCCGAGCAGGTCGAGGGCATCGCGGCGGTGATGGCGACCGGACGCAGCGACTATCCCAATCAGATCAACAACGTGCTTGCCTTCCCCGGCATCTTCCGCGGCGCGCTCGACGTGCGCGCGCGGTGCATCACCCCGGGGATGAAGCTCGCCGCCGCGTCCGCGATCGCCGACGTGATCGGCGTGGACGAGCTCGCGCCCGAGTACATCGTCCCGAGCGTGTTCAACCGGCGCGTCGTCGAGACGGTGGCCGCCGCGGTCTCGGCGGCGGCGATCGAGGACGGCGTCGCGCGACGCGGCGTGCCGGAGCCCGAGCCCACGCGCAACTGACGTCTAGCCCGTGA
>JBPCSR010000001.1:0-4516 GCA_051006935.1 Gaiellales bacterium | reverse complement strand
GTACATAACATGACGGCACGTCTTTCACGCGTGATGCTCGCACGCCACCTTGATTTCGCGGGACGGGGCGGGACACTCGCCCCGCCCCCTCTCGCCTACTCCGCCCCGAGGCGGTTGACCCACGCGATGTGGGTCTGGGCCTCCTGGAGGCGGCCCGCCTGGCGGCACTCGGCCGCCGCGGCGAGGTGGGCGCGCAGCAGGATGCCGCGCACCTCGGCCCGCAGCGCGGGCGAGACGCCGCGCGAGCCGCGCTCGCGGACGTCCGCCGCGAAGCGGCGGATGGTGGCCTCGTCGGCCGGGGTGATGTGGGTCATGGGGCTCCTTTCGGGCATTGCCGACGGCACGCGGAATGCGCGCGTCGCAATGGCCGGGAGACGTGGGAGCTCGCTACATGACCGAGGGCATCGTACCGCGAAGTCGCGTGCGCATGGCGCTCCCTTACGTGTGACCGACCGGCGGGTCGAGTAAGCCGCGCCCCGCGCGGCGCGACGCACTCCCGGTCGCCCGACGGCCGTGCACGTTGACAACCACATGGCGGAGCGAGACCAGCGCGCCTGGTCGCCAACGACACGCACGGGCGTCGTCTCCCGGCCCTGCGCCGTTCGGCGCGCCACCCCCGACGGAAGGAGATCGATGCCGACGTTTTTCAAGAAGCACCCGCAGATCGACCCGGTCGAAGTCACGTGGAGACACTGGCTTCGCGTCCGCTGGCACAACCGCAAGCTCGCGCTCAGCTGGGCCGCGAGGCACCCCAAGAGCACGATCCAGCGCGTCACGCGCCTGCCCTGGGGCCGGCGCGCCTTGCGGCTCGCGATCCGCACCCACCTCGGGCGCGTCGACGTCCGCGCGATGCGCGAGGCGATGATGCGCATGGAGGAGGACGAGCTGCTCGGCTACGGCTTCTTCGGCCCCGACCCGCGCGGCATGGACGAGATGTACCAACCCGCGTCGGCGGGCGGGCTCGCCTTCGACGAGGTGATGATGCGCCACGGCCACTGGGGCGGCCCGAACGACTGGGCGCTCGCCCTGCGCTGGCGGGCGAAGGGCGATATGCGCATGGCCGCGCAGGTGCGCGCCCTGATCGACCTGGCCGAGCACCGACCGTCGTGGGCCCTCGGCCCCGAGCCGGCGAAGGAGCCGGCCACCGGCGATACTCCCCAGGAGACGTCATGAACATGACTTGCCCGCACTGCCACGCAGCCTTCACCGGAGATCGCCGCTCGACGTACTGCCCGGACTGCCGCGACACCGGCGCGCCGTGGCGCGTGGACGAGGAGGCCCTCGACCGCGCTCGCGCGCACCTCGGCATCGAGGTGCCGGTGCGCGTGCGGCGGATGAAGGGCAAGGCGCTGCGCGGCCGCTACCACGGCATCGAGCTCACGCCCGACGCGCCCCGCGATCTCGAGGTGATCGCGACGATGTCCGACGCGGAGGTCAACGCGATGATGTTCCACAAGATCACCGCCGCCGTGCGCCTGACGCCCGAGCTCGCGAGCCGCGCGCTCTGGCACGAGCTGACGCACGCCGCCCAGTACGAGCGCGACCCCGACCGCTACCTCGCCGAGTACCACCGCGAGAGCCGCACCGCGAAGGCGATCGCGAAGCGCACCCGCACCCCGTACGCGCGGGTCTACAAGCACATCTCCTTCGAGACCGAGGCCAAGGCCAACGAGGGCCTGCACGACGACCTCTTCCCGCTCGCGCTCGAGAACAAGCGCTGCGAGCTGCCCCACGCCCGGCACCCACTGGTCGTCGCAGCGCGCAACGGACGGGTGCTCCTCGGCCCGCGCTTCGAGGAGTACAGGCAGCGCGCCCGGGCCGACATCGCCGCGGCGCGCATCCGCATGCGCAAGCGCACGTAAGGAACCGGCCGCCCGGCGCGACTCCCCGGCATGACGACGCCGAACGATCGCATGAACCGCTGATGGGCTTCTGGAGCGAGCTCCTCAAGCCGCAGCCGGCACCCCGCCGCCGCACGCGGCGCGCATCCGCTCCGCGCCCGGTGCGCCCGACGCCCACGTGTGTCGACTGCGGCGGCACGATCCACCGCAAGCCCGGCCCGGGCCGCGCCCCGCTGCGCTGCGCCACCTGCCGGGACTCGACCAGGGCGGCCGGCCCGAAGTGGAAGCTCGCCCCCGGCGCGCTCGAGAGGGTGCAGGCGCACTTCGGCCTCGAGCACCCCATCTACGTGCGCCGCTCGACGGGGCGCACGCTGCGCGGCAAGTACCGCGGCCTCCTGCCCGGCTTCATGGTCGCGAAGCGCCTCGACCGCTGCACGGAGGTCCACGTGATCACGATCTCGTCCGCGCTCGACCCGGACACGGCATCGCGCGTCCTCCTGCACGAGGCCTGCCACGCGCAGCAGCGCGAGCAGGATGACCTGGTCCACCTGCGCGCGAGCCGCCAGCTCGCCGCGTACGGCGACCGCCGCCGCAATCGCCGTGCCTACGAGGCCTACCGGGATCACCCGATCGAGGTCGAGGCACGCGCCGCCGAAGCCGATGCCGCACGGCTCGCGCCGCTGATCGTCGCGGGCTGAGTCCCGCCCCGTAAGGTCGCCGCCCCGGCGCGCGACTTCATCCGCCCCCACCTGCCGAGAGGAGCCTCCGCTGTCCGACGACGCCCCCGATCCGTACGACACCGATCCCGACAAGCCCCTCCCCCTGCCGAAGCCCCGCGCGCTCCTGCAGGAGCCGGGACTCCTCGCCGAGGACATCCGCGCGATCGCGTACCTCGAGCCCGAGAACTTCAAGCGATGGTGCATCACCGCCGACTTCTCGCTCAGCCACGCCGAGGAGGGGATGGCGGCGATGGTCTCGCGCACGCATCGCGAGGTGCATGACGGTCAGGAGCTCATCTTCGCGCTGCTCGTCTTCCGGCGCTCGGAGCAGGTGGAGTGCGAGATGTCGTGGATGCTGCCGTCGGTCCTCTTCGGCGAGATCGCGTGCTCGGTTGCCCTGTTCGAGAAGCTCGTGCGCCAGATCGGCGTGCCCCGCCCCCTCCCCCAGGAGGCGCGGCTGCCGAGCAAGTACGAGCTGACGCCGCAGGAGCAGGAGGACGCCAAGTGGGCGGATCTCCTCAACGACCCCGACGCGCTCAAGCGCGAGCCGTCGTGCGACGACGACATCCCGTTCTGACACCTGTCCCGCATACCCGCCGCCAGGCGGAGAAGGAGCGCCATGTACGCCCTCATGGTCATCATCTTCCTCGTCATCGTCGTCATCCAGTTCCTCCGCGCGCCGAACTGGAAGAAGGAGTTCAAGCGGAAGCCGAAATAGGCCGCACCGGGCAAGACCGGCTGCCGCGGCCTATGGACCGGTCCGCACGCAGTACTTCCCGGTGCGCCGGAGCTGCTCGGCGAGTTCCTTCTCCTTCCGATCCGCGACGCGAGAGTCGCTGCCGAGATCCTCGTAACCCCGGGCGAGCTCCTGCCGCAGCCGCACGCCGTAGCGCTTCACCCAGCGCGAGGCCTTGCGCCCGCTCTTGTGCTGCGCGAAGCGCTCCTCGGCGACAAGCGCCGTCTCGCCCACGTAGAGCGGGACCTTCCCGCAGCCGCCTCCGCACGGAGCCCGCCGATCCGCGCAGGCCTCGGTCTCGAGCTCGATCACGTAGCAGGTCCGCGTCAGCCGCTCCTTGCCGTCGTCGTCGATGATGGTGGGCAAGGAGACAGCGGGCTCACTCGACGTAGTGGCTGAGCCAGCGCAACAGCGGGAGCACGACGAAGACGATCAGCAGCCACAGCTTCCAGTTCCACTGGAAGCGCCACTTCCGCTTCGGCGGCTGCGCGGCCGGAGGTGCGGCCGGAGATACGGCCGGCGGCGTGTAGGCGATGCCCGATGGGCTCGTTCGCCGGTCCTCGTCGCGGTCCATGCGGATAAGCGTAGAGCGTACGCCTTCACACGCACCGGCATATTGCATACGCTCCGTAAGCCTGCCCGCCGACGGGCCGACAGGCGGCCGAACCACCAGGGAGGATGACGTGGGACTGTTCAAGCGCAAGCGCGACGACGACGCGGCGACTCGCGGAGAGACGGATGGCCCCAGCGACCCGCCCATCGAATTCGACGCGACGGACACGGCGGCCATGGTCGAGCGAGCGAGGCACCTGCTCAACGACGAGCCGCCCGACCCTGACAGCGCGCGGTCCCTTCTCGAGCGAGCCCGCGCCGCCGGCGATCTCGCCGCGCTCCCGCTCCTCGGCGTGCTGGCCGACGAGGACGGCGACCTCGAACTCGCCGTGTCCCTGTGGGAGGAGGCGGCCGCCGCCGGCATCCCGGAGGGCATGACGCGAGTCGGCATCCAGTTCGTCGCCGACGGCGATCTCGATGCAGGCATCTCGTGGATCGAGCGCGGCGTCGCGGGTGGCGATCGGCAGGCGATCTACCCGCTCGCGCGCGCCGTCGGCCTGCGCGGCGACACCACCCGCGCTCGCGAGCTGATCGATTCCATGCAGGTTGACGAGCTGATCGCGCCGTACATCGGCGCCACCATTGCATGCGAGTACGGCGACGATGAC